>JBOGVC010000001.1:0-9945 GCA_050695275.1 Actinomycetota bacterium
AGAAGTACCAGTCGCCGAAGCACCGCTGCTGCATCAGGCGCTCATGGTGACCGGCGGGCGCCTCCGGTGTCAACAGGCGCGCGATCCGCCGGCCGAGACTAGGATGCAGCCGATGCCGCTCACGGTCCTGGACCACCCGCTCGCGCACGACCTCCTCTCACGACTGCGGGAACGAGGGACCGGACCCGCCGAGTTCCGGACGCTGACCCGGCGGCTGGGATGGCTCCTCGTGATCGAAGCGACCCGCGATCTCCTGACCGAGAAGGTGACGGTCGACACTCCGATCGAGGAGACGAAGGCAGCGCGCCTGGCGGAGCCGCTCGTGGCGATCCCCGTGCTCCGAGCCGGCCTGGGGCTCCTCGACGCCGTCACCGACCTGTATCCGGACACGATCGTCGGCTACCTCGGATTGGAGCGCGACGAGGAGACCCTCGAGCCGCGCGACTACTACGCGAAGCTCCCCCGGATGGAGGGCCATCGAGCCCTCGTGCTCGACCCGATGCTCGCCACCGGCGGGTCCGGCAGCGCCGCGATCGCCCACATCAAGGCGCACGCGAACCCCACCTCGATCTCGTTCGTGTGCATCGTCGCGGCACCCGAGGGGGTCGCGCGGCTCGAGGCCGATCACCCCAAAGTCCCGATCGTCGCCGGAGCGCTCGACCGTCAGCTGAACGACGTCGGCTTCATCGTCCCCGGTCTCGGGGACTTCGGCGACCGGCTCCACGGCACCGACTGACCTCGGTTCCGGTCAGCCGCCGCCTGCCCCTTCGTACGCCCGCCCCGCAGCCGCCGGGGGTCGCACCTTCGCGACGAAGCCGGCGATCGCCACGATCGTGACCACGTAGGGGATCATGTTGATGAACTGATCCGGGAGGGCCGAGATGATCGGTGCGTCGTCCAGGCGCAGCGGGATCGCCAGCGCGAAGCCGAACAGGAAGGCCACCACCATCAACCGCCTCGGATCCCAGTTCGAGAGGATCAGAGCAGCGAGCGAGATGAACCCGAGGCCGAGCGTCTGTCCCTCTCGCCAGTTGCCGACGACCTCGACGGAGAGGAACCCGCCCGCAAGCCCGGCGAGGGCACCTGACAACAGGACGCCTTGCCATCGGAGAGGCCCGACCGCCACACCGAGGGATCGGGTGGCCTCCGGGTTCTCGCCGGCCGAGCGGAGCCGGAGCCCCCAACGGGTTCGGTAGAGGGCGTACGTCACAGGGAAGACCAGGAGAGCCGCGAAGATCACCACGGGCGACAGGTTCTGGAACGCGACTCCCAACCCGCCCGGGATATCGGACAGCAACGGGATGTCGAACCGGGACAGGTGCGGCCCCCCAGGATCGGATTGCGTGGCTTGTTCGAAGAAGACGTACGACAGGAACCGGGCAAGCCCGACCGCGACCAGGTTGATCACGACGCCGGACACGATGTGGTCGACCCGGAAGTTGATCGTGGCCACCGCGTGCACGGACGCGAAGAGCGCGCCACACAGCGCGCCGAACAGGAGACCCAGCACCACACCGCCTGCGCCGAGCCCGAGCCCTTCCGTGGGGCCGGCGAACAGGGCAACGCCGGCCGCGCCGGAGACGGTCCCCACGACCATCAGGCCCTCCAGGCCGATGTTCACGATCCCCGATCGCTCGCTGAACAGCCCGCCGAGGCCCGTCAGATACACGATCGTGAAGTAGATGAAGGCGATCCGGATCGAGGCGCCGATGTCCTGAAGATCCATCAGGCCTCCTCCGGGGCGAGGTCGCTCGGGGCCGCCGTGTCGCGGAGCCCCACCTCGGCGCCGGCTCGTTGCAGCTCGCGCCGTGCGAGACGCCGTTTCGCGATCTGGTACACGACCACGACGCAGAAGATCAGGATCCCTTGCAGGATGATCACGAACTCCCGGGGGACGTCGGTCTCGATCTGGAGCGCCGTCTCACCCCTCGAAAGGAGCGCCCACAGCATCGCGGCGAACACGATCCCGATCGGGTTGTTCTGTCCGAGGAACGCGACGGCGATCCCGGTGAAGCCGAGCTGCGCCTCGTAGTTCTGGACGAGCGCCCCGCGCTCCCCCAGGACCTGCTGCATCCCGACCAATCCGGCCAGGGCCCCCGAGATCAAGAACAGCTTGATCTGCACAGCGCCGATCGAGATGCCGCCGGCGCGCGCGGATCCCACCGATGATCCGACGGCGCGGGCTTCATAGCCCAGGCGCATCCGTTTGACGAGGAACCAGACGAAGACACTGGCGACGATCGCGATCGGGAACAGCCATGAGAGGTGCGCGGAACTCTCGACGCCGAACAGATGCCCGAGGTCCGGGACGAGGGCGCTCGATTCGAAGATGTCGGTCCGCAGATCGACGTTCTGGCCGGGAGGTGCTTCCGTGAACCGAAGCGGCCCGTCCAGCGCGAACTTCACGATGCTGATGGCGATCTGGTTCATCATGATCGTCGTCACGACCTCGTGCGCGCCGGTGGTCACCTTGAGGATGCCCGGCACGGCGGCGTAGACCATGCCGCCGATGCAGGCGAAGACGAGCACGACGATCATGTGCGTGAGCCCCGGAAGGAAATCGAAGGTCAGCGCCGCCCAGGACGCCGTCACCATCCCTATCAGGAACTGACCCTCGACCCCGATGTTGAACAATCCGCCCTTGAAGCAGACCGAGACGGCCAGCGCCGCGAAGATCAGAGGCGTCGCGATCGACAGGATGTTCCCGACGCTCGTCGCGTCCCTGAAGCCGAAGCTGAGCATCGCCCCGTACACGGTGACCGGGTTCTCGCCGTACAGGATGATGATCAGCGACCCGACGGCGACCGCGATCGCGAACGCGGACAGGAGCGCGAGCCCCTGGCCGGCGAACGCCTCGAGCCAGGGTGGCCGGGAGCGGCTCGGCAACGAGGTCGCGGCCGCGGACATCAGCTCGCCTCCGCCGTATCGGTGGCGCCGAGCATGCCGATGCCGAGCTCCTCGGGCGGCGCATCGGGCGGGTACTCCCCGGTGATCCGGCCTTCGTAGATCGTCAGGATGCGATCGGACAGCGCATAGATCTCGTCGAGCTCGGCGGAGATCAGCAGCACCCCCCGCCCCTCTACCTTCTGATGCAGGATCTGGCGCCACACGAACTCGATCGCTCCCACATCGAGACCGCGCGTCGGCTGCGAGGCGATCAGGAGTTTCGGGCCGGTATCGAGCTCACGGGCCAGGACCAGTTTCTGCTGGTTCCCTCCCGAGAGCGTGCTCGCGTTCACGTTGATCGATCGCGCGCGAACGTCGAAGGCTGCCACGAGCCTGCGCGCCATCTCCTTGATCTTCTGGATGAAGAGAAACCCGGTACGGCCGGAGAACGGTCGGTCGTCTTCGCGGCCGAGGAGGCTGTTCTCCCAGAGCGTCATGTCCAGGACGAGCCCCTGCTCCTGGCGATCCTCCGGGATGTACGCGACACCCGCGTTCCGGATCTCGGCCACGGACCATCCGGCGATATCGCGGCCCGCGAGCCGGATCGTGCCGGCGGCCGGCTGCCGCAGCCCGATCAGCGCCTCCGCGAGCTCGCGCTGCCCGTTCCCCTCGACACCTGCGATCCCCAAGATCTCTCGTGCCCGGACCTGCAGCGAGATACCGTTCAGCTTCCCCTCGCCCAGCAGCCCGTCCACTTCGAGCACAGGCTCGCCGATCTCGACGTCGGGCTTTTCCAGTCGGAACAGCACCGGGCGCCCGACCATCATCTCGGCGAGCTTCGCCTTGGACGTCTCGGCCGGGCGGGTCTCGCCGACGATCTGCCCGCGCCGGAGCACGGTGATGCGATCGGCGATGTCCAGCACTTCGTCGAGCTTGTGGCTGATGAAGACGATGGCCTTCCCGTCGTCGCGCAGGCGTCGGAGGTTCTCGAACAGGTCCTTCGCCTCGAGCGGTGTCAAGACGGCCGTCGGCTCGTCGAGGATCAACAGATCGACGCCTCGATAGAGCGCCTTCAAGATCTCGACCCGCTGTTCCTCTCCGACCGACAGATCCTCGACGGTCGCACTCGGGAGCACCTGGAAGCCGTACGTCTTCGCGAGCGCGGCGACCCTCTCGTGTGCGGCGTCCATGTCCAGGACCGCCTCGCCCTCGTCGCCCAGGATCACGTTCTCCGTCACGGTGAACGGGTCGACGAGGACGAAGTGCTGGTGCACCATCCCGATCCCGTGCGAGATGGCAACCCGAGGGGAACCGATCTTGACCTCCTCGCCGTTCACGACGATCCGCCCCTCGTCGGCCGGATACATCCCGTACAGGACCCGCATCAACGTGGACTTGCCGGCGCCGTTCTCGCCGATCAGCGCGTGCACCTCGCCGGCCCGGATCTCCAACGAGACATCGTCGTTCGCCACGACGCCGGGGAACCGCTTGGTGATGTGCTCCATCACGACGAAAGGCGGGGCGCTCGCGCGCCCCGCCTCTCGTCGATCGCTCATCGGATCTCACGTCCCCCGACTACGGGGCGTCGGGAACGGTGATTTCGCCGTCGATGATCTGGTTCTTCAGGTCGTCGAGCAGGGCGATGATGTTCTGGGTCATCAGCTCGTCATTGCTCTTCGAGTAGTCGACGCCACCCTCGGCCATGCCGAACACCTGGGGTCCGGACACGATGCTGCCACCAGCGGCCTGCCCGATAGCGTCATGGACCGCAGTGTCCACGCGCTTCAGCATCGACGTCATGATGTGCGGCTGCTGCTCGGCGCTGACCAAGAGGTACTGGTCGGAGTCCACGCCGATCGCGAGTGCGTCCGCGGCGACCGCCGCGTTGAACAACCCGGCGCCCGATGCGCCGGCGGCGTGATAGATGATGCACGCGCCGTCGTCGTACATGCCCGTCGACAACGCCTCGCCCCTCACTGCGTCGTTGAAGGCGGTCACGTCGTCACCGATGTACTCGACGAGGACCTCGATCCCGTCGTCGACGTGGGCGACGCCGGCCTCGAAGCCGGCCTGGAACTTCTCGATCAGCGGACCGGTCTGCCCGCCGAGGAAGCCGACCGTGTCGCAACCGTCCTCAGCCGCCTTGGTCGCCGCCGCAGCGCCCACCAGGAACGAGCCCTCGTGCTCCTTGAAGGTCAGGTCCGTCACGTTCGTGAGGCCGTCGTTCGTGAGGCCGCACGCGGTCCCGCAGGTCGCGTAGCCATCGATGACCGCGAACTGCGTGTCGGGATAGTCGCCTGCGTTCTCGTTGATGCCGGGTGAGAACGCGAAGCCCACGCCGATGACGAGGTCGTTCCCGTCGTCGGCCAGCGCGAGCACGTTCTCGTCACGGTTCGATCCCGTGGCGTCAGGCTCGAGCGAGGCCGCGTTCTCTTCACAGACGAGCCCCTCGTCGATCGCAGCCTGGAGACCGGCGTTCGCCGCGTCGTTGAACGACTTGTCCCCGATCCCACCGATGTCGTAGGCGACCCCCACGCTGAGGTCTGCGTTGCACTCCGGCGCTTCGCTGTCCGCCCCGCCTGGCGGTTCGGTGTCATCGCCACAGGCCGCCGCGACGAGCGCGAGCACGGCCAGCACAGCGAGCATCCGTAGCCATTTCGGCATGCTTCCCTCCCCTATCAGGTTCCACCGGGCCGCATGGCCCGACCGCACGGATTCTCCGGGCGGAGCGGGGGTCCGTCAAACGCCATCCGGCGGAGGCCCCGTGGGAGACTACGGAACGGGAGGTTCGGTGGGATGTCCGACGACGAGGGCCTGTTCCAGGAGCTCCGCGACCGCCTCGCCGCCTCGCCGTTCCACACCTGGGCCGGGATGGAGGTCGTCAGCGCCGCTCCCGGGACGGTCACGATCGCCATGGAGCTCGATGAGCGTCACGTGAACCTCCAGGGCTTCGTCCACGGCGGCATGCTGGCGATCCTGGCGGATACGGCATGCGGGTTGTCGGTCCGCTCCGCGATGGAGCCCGGACGTCTCCACATCACCGCCGACCTCGACATCCACTTCCTCGCGCCTGCGAGGCCCGGAAGGATCCTCGGTCGGGGGAACGCCGTGAAGGTGGGTCGTTCCCTGGCGTTCGCGGAGACCGCGATCGAGGACGAAGGAGGCCGGTTGCTCGCGAAAGCCCAGTCCCGGTTCTCGGTGAGCGGGACCGAGTCCTAGTACGCGACGTCGATCTTGGCCATCGCCGCGGGCAGTTGCGCCAGCGCCCCCTGCAGGCCGAGGATCAGGCCCATGTTGCCGGCGATCTTGAGCTTCCCCGTCATGAACGCGGTGACGGGTGAGAGCTCTCCCCGGGCGAGCGCGGCGGCGGAGTCGTAGCTCTGCGTGATCGTGGCGTCCTCGCCCTCGACGTCACCCACACCGAGGTCGATGCTGCCGTCCTCGATCGTGATCCAGTAGTGCGTGTCGCCCTCGCCGTCGGAGATGACCTGCTGGATCGTCGCGTGCTGGCCCGCGGCCGCCCGGCGGAAGTCCTCGCTCTCGTTGAGCTCCGCCTTGAGCGCCTGCGCCCATTCGTCTGACAGGAACTTCACGGACACGGTGACCCCCTCGGGATGTCGATGTCTGGCGTGGGATGCGGTGGACGCCGGGAGTATAGGAGGGGTCCTCACTCGAAGAAGAGCGGATCGGTGAGATGCAGGACGTCGTTCAGGAAACGGACGGTCCGCGTCTCGCCGTCGAGATCGACGCTGTTCAGGCTGGTGTTCTCGGGGAGGAAGAACATCTCCTGCCGCAGCCCGAGGAGCTCGCCGACGTAGGCGTTGATCACGCCTCCGTGGGCGAAGATCAGCACGTTCTGGGCCGAGTGTCCATCGACGATGGCATCGACCGCCGTTCGCACCCGGGCGCGGAACCCGTCCCCGCCCTCCGCACCGGGGGCACGATGCCAGATCGCGCGTTGGTTCCGGATGTGCTGCACGACGTCGGGATCGGAGCCGATGATTTCCTCGAACGGCTTGCCCTCCCATCCGCCGATGTGCGCCTCGACGAGCTCGTCGTCGAACGTGACGTCGGCTCCTGCCAGCCGCGCGAACACCTCCGCGGTCTCGTTCGCGCGCCGGAGCGGAGAGGAATACACGACGAACGGCTCCAGATCCATCACGAGGAGTCGTCCCGCCAGCAGGGCAGCCTGCTCCTGGCCTCGCTCCGACAGCGGCGGGTCCCATTGCTCCCCGCGGGCGCTCGTCCATGGTTCGCCCTGCCAGCCGAAATCGGACTGACCGTGCCGGATCAGGTACAGAACCCGGTCGGTCACGCGGGCGCGGAGAGGGTCGTCGAGCGCGTCGGAGGGGGCGGTGGATGGGTCGCTCGCCAGTGGTCGGCGTACCCCTGGATGTCCTCCCGGATCCAGATCCGACCGGACGCGAGCGTGGTGAGGGGCTCAGGGAACGACCCACGGTCGATGTAGGTGATGACCCGGCGCTTGTCCCAGCCCATGATCTCGGCGGCCTCCGCGACGCCGACCACCGCCGGGATCACCTCGATCATGAGATCGACGTCGTCGCCCGTGACCTTCCGGAGCTCGTCGAGACAGCCGGCCCGGCTCGTCGCGGTGACCTCGATGTACGCGGAGACGTCGAGGATGTGGGCGAACCATCTCCCTCCGGTCTCCCACATGCGGGCCCGGGCAGGTTCGCCAACCGCCATGTCGGGATGCTAGCGCGGCCGTATGACGGCGTCCTTGCCCGCGTGGCCTGCCGCGTCAGCGGGCAGAGGCCCCGCCGGCGTCTCAATCGGAGTCCGGCGCCGACCGATGGGATGCGATGATCGGCCGCGTGCCAAGGGAGTCCATCAGCGCCGCTCGATCCGGCTGGTGGGATGTGGCGTTCCTGGTGATCCTCATGGTCGTCGCGAGCGCGCTCGACCTCCGTCTGTCGCGGTCGTTCGATCCCGTGTGGTTCCTCCTCTTCCTGCCACTCATCGTCGTCGTCCACGAGGCAGGGCATGCCGTGGCCTCGCTGCTCCTCGGCCACCGGATCTTCGAGATCCGTATCGGCGCCGGTCCGGCGCTGCGCCTGAAGGCGGGCGGTACCCACATCGAGATCGGACCGCTTCTCGTGAGCGGGCACGTCGCGAGTGGGTCAACGAGCGCGCCCGGCTTCCGTTGGAAGCGTCTCGTGATCATCGCCGCCGGGCCCTCGACGAACGCGCTGATGTTCGGCATCGGCATGCCGTTCCTTCCCTCGAACCTGCTCCGCGACTTCGCCGTCGTGAACGCGTTCGTGCTGATCAACAACCTCCTTCCGTTCTCACAGAGGACCCCGCTCGGCCCGCAGCCGAACGACGGGCTCGCGCTCGTTCGCACGCTCCTCGATCCAGAGGGCGAGCTCGATGAGCAGCGCGCCGCGATACCTGCGGTCGAGGCGCAACGCCTCGTGGAGCTCGGTGACCGGGACGGCGCGAGAGCGACGGTGCACGAGGCCCTCGTGATCCACCCGCACAGCCGGATCCTGCGGAACTGGCTCGGCCACGACCTGGTCGTCTCCGGACGATTCCCCGAGGCCCGGGAGGTGTTCTCGTCGCTCGTGCAGGACGACGAGCGGCGGGAGGACCCGGTCCTACGCCAGCGCCACCTGGCGCCGTCCGCGATCCATCTCAACAACCTCGCCTGGGCCGATCTGATGCTGGCCGATCCAGGGCTCCTCGTCGAGGCGAACGCCGCCTCCGCGAGGGCCATCGAGCTGCTCCCGAACGTGTCGGCGATCTGGGGGACCAGGGCCTTCGCCCTGATCGCCACCGGTCATTTCGCGGAGGGGATCGCACTCGCGCAGAAGGCGTTCAAGAAGGAACGAGACCCAAAGAACAAGGCATCGCAGGCCTGCGTCGTGGCGATCGGTCATGCGAGGAATTGGCGGTTCGCGGAGTCCGAACGGTGGCACGCGATCGCCCGGAGCCTTGACGCTGAGTGCGCGCTCCTCGATCGCGTGACCGAGGAGCTGACCGCTCGGCGACCGCCGACCTCGGATCCCGTCCCGGACGCCGGATAGGGATCGCGCCGCTCCGCGTCCCTGCGCGTCCGTTCAGCTGCCAGGAAACGTCGGGTGGTAGGCGCCGATCCGCCGGAGCTCTTTCCGCCAGCACTCCGTGTGCCAGTGACGGCGCTCGTCGGGGGCGTCGAGCGGGATGACCACGAGATGCCAGATGCCCGCCCGCACGACGTGGTCGCACCCCGGGCATCGATACTCCTTCTCGCCGCCGACGTGCCGGATGTCGTAGCCGGGCAGCTCGGCCCACCTGGGCGCGGTCGACCGCGGCCGCGGGGCCTCCGGCGCCTGGAAGTACTCGGGATCGCGGCGGTTCTTCCGGGGCATCAGCCGTGGTCCTTGATGAACGCCGCGGCATGCGGGGCCAGGGACGCACCGACCTCCCGAGGATCGCGCTTCCGGCCGCGGACCTCGAACGAATGCCCCCCGCCCTCGAACGGGACGAGGGTGGCGCGAGCGCCCAGCTTCCCCACCACCCCCCGGAGGAGTTCCGGTGAGGCGAACGGGTCGGAGGTCCCCTGCAGGAACAGCATCGGGGCATCGACCCGGTACAGGTGCTCGTCTCGGATGCGCTCCGGCTTGCCCGGCGGGTGGAGGGGATACCCCAGGAAGACCAGGCCCGCCGGGTCGATCTGCCCGTCGGCCGCAGCCATCGATGCGATCCGGCCGCCGAGCGACTTGCCACTCACCCACACGGGCTCGGCCTTCCGGCGCGCGGACGCGGCTTCGAACGCCGCGCGCCAGGCGTCTCGCAGGACGCCCTCGGTGTCCGGCGAGCGCCTGCCGGCCTCGATGTACGGGAAGTTGAACCGCATCGTCGCGAGCCCTTCCTCCTGGCACGCCCGAGCGAACCCAACCAGGAATGGGTGGTCCATCCCGGCGCCGGCGCCGTGGGCGATCACGATCGTCGCGAACGGCGACCGCGGGCGCGAATACACGGCCGACACGGGTCCCTTCGAGGTGTCGACCTGCAGCGGCTCCTCCGGAGTGGCCATCGCGTGCCATGATGCACGCG
>JBOGVC010000002.1:0-4226 GCA_050695275.1 Actinomycetota bacterium
GATCCTAAGTCCGGCGCGTCTACCTGGTTCCGCCACTCTCGCGCGGGTCAAGCGTAGACCGTCGACGGGGGTGATCGTCCCCTGATGACGGTCGGCATATCGGCGGACATCATGAGGTGATGCTTCGCCGCACCCTCCTCCTGGTGAGCGCTGTGCTTCTCGCCGCGTGCGCGACGGGCATACATTCGTCTGAGAGCCAGCTCTCCCTTCCTCGCTCGCGTCCGCGGCCTCCTGCTGACATCGGAGTGGTCAAGTTGCTCGCGCGCGGAGGGACGCTGGCCGCCGCCTCGCGGGACGACGTGCTCGCGGTCCACGCGGCGCCGGGTACGGAGCGCCCGTACCAACACCTCGAGGCGGACAACCCGTGGGGACAGCCGCTCCGGCTCCTCGTCGTCCGCGACGCGATCGACGACCAAGGCGACATCTGGCTCCGGGTCCAGCTGCCGATCTGGCCAAACGGACAGGAGGGGTGGGTGGAGGCCTCCGACGTGCGTCTCGCCGAAGCGACGGAGCGCGTGATGGTGGATCTCTCGGCGCGGAGGCTCGTGCGGCTCCGCGAGGGAAAGGCAGAGGCGAAGCTGCGCGTGGCGGTCGGGAAGGCGGCGACCCCGACACCGCCCGGGCGGTACTTCGTCTGGGCGAGGGTCGGAACCGGACGGCCTTCGGGCCCGTACGGCGCTACATCCTCGGCCTTTCCGGCTTCTCGGAGGCGATCGAGCCGTGGACGGAGTGGCCGGGACAGCCTCGGCTCGCGATCCACGGGACCGACGACCCGGCCGACGCCGGCCGCGCGGTCAGCAGCGGCTGCATCCGCGTCCTGAACCGGCTCCTCGGTGTCCTCCGCGACGTCCCCATGGGCACGCCGGTGATCATCCGTCGGTAGTCGACGACCCGGCTATCGTTCGCCCCATGACGCGCTGCCGCGCCTGCGGGACGGACAACCCGGATGGGGCGAAGTTCTGCAACGCCTGCGGGGAGCGACTCGAGGCGGCCGCGTCCAGAGGCCCGTCCGGGGAACGCCGCGTGGTCACGATGCTCTTCTGCGACGTGCGGGGATCCACGGCGATGGCCGAGGAGCTCGACCCCGAGGACTGGACGGACGTGATGAACGAGGCGTTCGAGCACCTCATCGCGCCGGTCGTTCGGTACGAGGGGACGGTCGCCCGGCTGATGGGCGACGCGATCCTCGCGTTCTTCGGCGCCCCGACCGCCCATGAGGACGACCCTCAACGCGCGGTGATGGCCGGGCTGGAGATCGTGTCCTCGGTCACGGCGTTCCGCGAGCGGTTGGCCCGGGAGCGCGGCCTGGACCTGAACGTGCGGGTAGGCATCAACACCGGACCCGTCGTCGTGGGCGACGTCGGCTCTGAGCTCAAGCAGGAGTACTCGGCGATGGGCGACGCCGTGAACGTCGCCGCCCGGATGGAGCAGACCGCCGAGCCGGGCACCGTCCAGATCACGGAAGACACGTACCGGCTCGTGACCGACCTGTTCGATGTGGAGCCGCTCGGCGGCGTCGAGCTGAAGGGGAAGCGGAAGCCGGTTGCGTCCTACCGGGTGCTGGGCAGGCGGGAGGCTCCGTGGACGGTCCGCGCCGCCCGCCGGCTGGACGCGCCGCTGGTCGGACGGGATGCCGAGATGAAGGCGATCCGCACGGCGCTCGAGGCCACGCGGGAGGGCCGCGGCAGCGTCCTCCTGCTGACTGGCGACCCCGGGCTCGGGAAGAGCAGGCTGCTCGAGGAGGCCAACGCGCTCTGGACCGAACTGGAACCCGACGACGATCGCCGTTGGGACTTCTGGCATTGCGTCCCCTACGACACGATGCAGCCGTACGCGCAATACCGCCGGCTGATCCGCGAGCGCGCTGGCGTCAAGGAGACGGACCCGGCCGAGACCGTGCGCGCGAAGATCGCCGACTTGATGAAGGTGGCGGCGCTGCCCGGGTGGGAGGCGCGCAGCGAACGCGTCGCGCGGACGCTCCTCGGCGTGGAACTGCCGGACGAGCCACGGCTCGAGGGAGAGGAGTTCCAACGGGAGGCGACCGAGCTCGCCGTCGGCTCGACCGTGGCGCAGGGCGGGCGCCGACTGATCGTCTTCGAAGACCTGCACTGGTGCGACCACGCCTCGCTCGAGCTTGTCCGAGCCACGATCGAGCTGGTGGCGGGTGCCCCGATCGTCGTCGTGATCACGATGCGCCCGGATCGTGACGCCGTCTCCTGGGGCTTGCGGGGATGGGTCGAGGCCGAGCTCGCCGAGTACGCGACCGTCGTCGATCTCGAGCCACTCTCGGCGGAGCAGAGCGACGAGCTGATCGGGGCGTTCCTCCCGATCCCGGAGATGACGGACACGGACCGCCGCGCGATCCGAGGCCAGATACGAGGGAAGACCGAGGGCAACCCGCTCTTCCTCCAGGAAGTGGTCCGGGCGCTGATCGACGGTGGGCTCGCGGAGCGGGCCGGCGACGGCTGGCGGCTGACGGGCGACGCGTCGGAGATCGCGATCCCCGACACGATCCAGAGCCTGATCACGGTCGGGCTCGATCGGCTCCCGGAATCTGTGCGGAGGACCGTGCAGACCGCCGCGGTGATCGGACGCACGTTCGACGAGGACGTGCTCGCAGCGGTGGCGGGTCGATCCGACATCGCCGACGACATACACGAACTCCTCGGCCGTGACCTGATCCGGGTGGCCGAGAACGGTGGGCGGTCCGGCTTCACGTTCCGCCACGCGCTCACGCAGGAGGCCGCGTACGGCACCCTGCTCGCGAAGCACCGGCGGGAGGTGCACCGCCGGGTGGCCGAGGTCCTGGAGGGAACCGCGGGCGAGCGCCTCGGGGAGCTCGCGGCCGTGCTCGCCCATCACTTCGTCGAGGCCGGCGACGACGACGCGATCCTGAAGTACTCGGCCATGGCCGGGGACGCCGCGGCCCGCCTGCACGCGAACGCGGAGGCCGAGGCCCACTACCGGAGGGGTCTGGACGTCGCTCATCGCGTGGGCGCGGATCCGGCGCTCGTCCGCTCGATGTTCGAACGTCGCGGCAGCGCCCTTGAGCTGATCGGACGCTATGACGACGCGATCACGAACTACGAGGAGATGCTGGCCGACGCGCGCGCGCGAGATGACGAGGCGATGGAGCTCGCGGCGAACACGGCGATCTCGCTGCTGTACGCGACGCCGACGCCGAAGTTCGATCCCGAACGGGGGCGACGGATGTCCGAGGAGAACGTGATCACGGCCCGCCTGCTCGGCGATCGAACGGCAGAGGCGCGCGCCCTGTGGAACATCGTCGTCTCGAACGTCTACGGCGGGGGAGATGCATCTCGCGCCGTCGAGGCGGGGGAGGCGTCGCTCGCGATCGCCCGCGAGCTGGGCGATCAGGAGCAGCTCGCGTTCACGCTCAACGACGTCAGCCGCGCCCACATGGCGAAGGGAGACTTCTCCACGGCTGACCTCCGCCTCGACGAAGCGCGACGGCTCTGGGAGGAGGTCGACAACAAGCCGATGCTCAGCGAGAACCTCGCCGTCGGGAGCGGGCTGCGCGCGCTCCACGGCGACTACGACGGCGCCCTGGCCGACGCGCGGGCGGCGTTGACGATCTCCGAGTCGATCGACAACGCCTGGGGCCAGTCGCACGCCCTGATCACCGTCTATCGAGTCCAACTCGAGCGCGGGGAGCTCGGAGCCGCGATCGAGTCGATGCGGCGGTGCGGCGAGCTCGGCGAGCGGGGCGGGTTCGCCTACGCGGGGATCGCGATGCGGGCCGATCTCTCTCGCGTCCATGCGTACCTGGGCGACGGCGCCGGCGCGCTGGCCCTCGCGGAGGAGGCGCTCGCGATCGCGCGGGAGCGCGTGCCGCCGGCCGTCTCGGTCGCGTTCGTCTCCGAGGCGCTGGCGCTGATCGCGCTCGGGAGGCACGACGAGGCGCGCGCTCCACTGGACGCCGTCGACTTCACGAAACTGCCCGAGCCCGACCGCACGTTCCTGATGGTTGCCTCCCAGACGGCGCGGGCACAGCTTGCCCTCATCGACGGCCTCGCCGATGAGGCCGAGGTCATCGCCTCGGAGACCGTCGAGACGCTCCGCGCGGGTGGTGTGCAGACCCTCGTCGCGGGTGCGCTCGTGGTCCTTGCGAGGGCACTCGCGGCTGCGGGTCGAACGGAGGAGGCGGAGCGCGAGGTGCGAGACGCGATCGCGCAGGCGGAGCTGCTCGGAGAGCGCCGGATGCT
>JBOGVC010000003.1:0-2412 GCA_050695275.1 Actinomycetota bacterium
TCTTCAACTTCTCGATGTACTGGTTCTCCGACCGGATCGCGATCGCGACGACGCGCTCGAAGCCGGTCACCGAGCAGGAGATGCCGGACTACTACCGGATCGTCCGCGAGCTCGCGAACGAGCAGAAGATGCCGATGCCTCGGCTCTACGTCTCCGACATGGTGCAGCCGAACGCGTTCGCCACCGGCCGGAACCCGGAGCACGCGGCCGTCGCCGTCACTCGGGGCATCCTGCAGCTCCTCGACGAACGTGAGCTGCGCGGTGTCCTCGCCCACGAGCTCTCCCACGTGGCGAACCGCGACATCCTCGTGTCGTCGGTGGCGGCGGCCATCGGCATGAGCATCACGTTCCTCGCCCGGTTCGCGTTCTTCTTCGGCGGTGATGACGAGGGCGGCGGGAACATCTTCGTGCTGCTGCTCGCCTGGATCCTGGCGCCGATCGCAGCGCTCCTGATCCAGATGGCCGTGACGCGATCGCGCGAGTTCCAGGCGGACGAGTCCGGTGCGTTCCTCTCACGGGATCCCGATGCCCTGGCCAGCGCGCTGCAGAAGCTCGAGCAGGCCTCGCGGAAGGTGCCCGCCCCGGCCAGCGTCAGCCCGGCGGAAGCGCACATGTTCATCGTGAACCCGATGAACGCGCTGCAGGCGCGCGGGATGGGTGGGATCACCAGTCTGTTCCGTACGCACCCTCCGACGGAAGCACGCGTGGAGCGCCTGCGGGCGATCGCCAGCGAGCTCCGCGGCGAGCGCGGCCCGGTCGGCTGATCCGTACCCGAGACACGAAGTGGGCGATCGCCCGGGCCGAGCGGCCCGGGCGTGAAGCGATCGGTGGTCGCTGCTCAGTAGCTGTTCAACTCAGCGCGCCACAGAACGACTGGGTCCTCCCGCGCACCCCCACGACCAGTCCTTGTTCGTCGAACGTGATGTGTCCCCAGGCGTTGATCACATCGCCGTCGACCGTGAACAGGAACGCCCAGGGGCCGGTCCCCCGGAGGAGGAAGCCGGCGGCATCGAAGAACGCGGGACCGGGGATCACCTGACGGATCGTCGTGCCGGAGTCGAGGTTCGTGACCCACGCCACGATCGGGCCTGTCACATGGCCTCCTATCACGCTGCCCTCGTTGTCCACGAAGAACGTGACGGTCAGCCGCTGGCGCACATGAACTGAGACGTCGAACTCGCAGACTCCTTCGACGAAGAGGTCGAACTCCGTGACGCCCGGTCGCGTGTGGATCGGTGGTGTCGCGTTCGCGGCGGGGGCGAGGAAGACCACGAGCGCGGCGGTGCAGGTCAGCGCGGCGACGGCTCGGCGCATGACATCCCCTTTCGGGTCGGGTCCGCGGTAGCTCATCTACCCTACGGCGAGGTTGCGCCCTCATGCAAACCGCCTGCTGGGAGCACGGTCGCCTCCCTACGCGACGAGGGCCTGGCAGAACTCGCCGAACGCGTCGATGTAGCGCTGGACGTCGTCCTCGGTGTGCTGGACGGAGATCGTCCACTGCTCCTCGTCGCCGGGGGTCATGAAGATCCCGCGGTTCACCATCCACGGGTAGGACGCCCAATACAGCTCGGTGTGCGTCTCCAGGAAGTCGCGGTAGTTGGTGAGTCGCTCTCCTCGGTAGGAGACGCAGCCCTTCGCTCCCAGGTCCACCGTGTGGGCGGGGATGCCGGCGTCGGCGATCGCGCGGTCGCAGCCCTCGGCGAGCATCGAACCGAGCTTCCCGAGGTGATCGTAGGAGTCGCGCGTCAGGACCTGAGTGAGCGCGGCGAGGCCGGCGGCCGACGAGAGTGGGTTGCCGTTGAACGTGCCCTGCTGGGCGGCGCCCTTCGTGACCCACTCCATGATCTCGGCTTCGCCGCCGAAGGCCCCGATCGTGGAGCCTCCCCCGATCGCCTTCGCGAACGCGGACAGGTGCGGCTTGACGCCGTAGCGCTCCATGGTCCCGCCGTACGCGATCGTCCCGCCGCACTTCACCTCGTCGTAGATCAGCACGGCGCCGTGCTTCTCGCAGGTGTCGCGGAGCGCCCGGAGATAGCCGGCCTCGGGCTCGATGATGCCGACGTTCATCATCACGGGCTCGAGGATCACCGCGGCGACCTCGCCCTCGTTGTCCGCGAGGGCCTGCTCGACGGCCCCGGCGTCGTTGAAGGGCACCACGATCGTCGTGTCCCATAGCGCCCGCGGGATGCCCTTCGACGTGGGCTGGGTGGTGTACCAAGCCTTGCCCTCGTGATCGACGTCGTGCCGGAGACCCAGCACGTCGGCCTCGGGGACCACGGAGAACAGCAACGAATCGTGGTGGCCGTGGTACGAGCCCTCCATCTTCACGACCTTGTCCCGGCCCGTCGCGGCGCGCGCCACCCGCAGCGCATCCATCGTGGCCTCGGTCCCGGAGTTCACGATCCGGACCTG
>JBOGVC010000004.1:0-5985 GCA_050695275.1 Actinomycetota bacterium
GGCCAGCCCCGAAGGCCGAACAAGAACCCGGCCTAGCCGTGCGCGACGGCCGGGGCTCGGGTCAGCGCTGCGAGCGCCTCCTCGCCCTCCTCAGGTCCGACGGAGATCAGGCGGTCCCCTTCCTGGACGGTGAACCGCGCCCGAGGCCGGTAGATCCAGCGGGAGCCGCGCTGGACGGCGAGCACGAACATCCCGGTCTCGGTCTCGAGACGCAGCTCCTTGAGGGAGTGGCCCGTGGCTTGGGACCCGCGCTCCACGACCACCTCGGAGCTCGTCTCCTCGGTCTCTTCCAGAGCGAGCTGGACGACCGGGTGGAGCGGCTCGCCCTGCTCGACGTACCAGGTCATGTCGCGTGCGGCGTCGCACATGTGCTCGGAGGCGGCGCCGAGTCGGAGGAGGCCGCGGAGGGCGTCGGGATCGCGGGCCTCGGGGGCCGCTCGGAGGACCCAGGACTCCAGCTCGTCGTGCAAGATGTCGGATCGAGCCTCGAGCGTGCCGACCTCGGCTGCGAGTGAGCGGTTGTTGAACAGGAGCGCCGAGTACGCGAGTCCGACCGCCGCCTCGGCGAGGTCCTTCATCTCCACGAGGATGTCGACGGCCCGATCGAGCTCGGAGAGCGGTGGCGGCTCCTCGGTGGGGGCCTCGGGGAGCGGGGGCGCGCCGGCGAGCTCCCGGACGTGGTTCACGCCTTCCTCGGGGCCGCGGATCAACAGCACGTCCCCGACGGAGACCACGTCGTCAGCGCCGGGATCGAACCGCCAGTCCATGCCGCTGCGGATCGCCACCACCCACATGCCCGACTCCGTGGGCAGGGACAGGTCGCGGAGCGTCCTCCCGGCTCCGGGGGCGTCGTCACGGATCTTGAGCCGCGCCGTCACCTCGTCGGCGTGGCGGAGATCCTGTCGAAGGGCGTCGGGGATCCCGAGACGTGCGGCCACGACCCGCGCGATGTCGGACGCGGCATCGCCCACGCGCTCGATGGCGTGGGCGATCCATAGCACCGCGGCCATCCCCTCCGCGTCTTCCTGGCTGCGGGCCGCGAGCATCGCGGTGATCCGCAGGCGGTGGAGGTGCCCGCTCATCCGCTGTTCGAGCCGCTCGACCTCCTGCGCCAGCTTCTCCTCGTTGAAGAAGACGGCCGCGTAGGCCAGGTCGACCATGAGCTCCGAGGCGTCCTTCAGTTCGACGAGGAGGTCTTTGACGTTGCGAGGCTGTTCGTCCATCACGGGAGTACCCCGGATGTTCTCATGACGAGGAGGATCGCCGCTACGCCGGCGAGGTCCAGGAGCGACGTGATGAACGGAACGCCCTGGTTGTCGGGGTCGATACCGAAGCGCGAGGTGAGCACGGCGAGGTAGTAGCCGACCACGAGCGTGATCGGCAGCACGATCGCGCCGGCGAGCATCGTGGCACCGACCAACGCGGCGGCACCCGGGTCGGGGCCTTCCGTGAGCCTCGACAGGATCCACGCCACGGCGCCGATCGCGGCGAAGACGACGATGCCGAGCACGATCACGATGGCGCCGTCCACGAGCGCAGGGATCTCCGGGCGGCCTCGGGAGGAGATCACGCCGAGCTGCAGCTTGGACGAGAGCCGGGACGACAGGATCCCACCCAGGGCGCCCGCCTGGGAGACGAACGGGGGGATCAGGATCAACACGGCGGGGACCGCCTGCAGCTCACCGCTGTGCGCCTCGAGCAGCGCTCCCGCGAAGATGTCCAGCAGCGGGGCGAGGGCGACGACGGCGGCCATCTCGAGCAGGATCCGGCGGACCTCGACCTCGACGAAGATCGAGGCCACCAGGGCCGCGACCGTCGCGATCGTGCAGATCGCCGCGGCAACACCGCTCACGGTGCCGTTGCTCACGAGCAGGCTCGCGAGGAAGAGCGCCGGGAGCGTGACCATGTCCCCGATCGCCGTGACCATCGGCGTCGAGACGGCGTCGAGGTCCCAGCCCTTGCGGAACGACAGGACGGCGATGCCGATCGTCACGACGAGGGCGATCGCGGAGGCGAGGATCCCGCCGATCACGGAGATCGTCACGAGATCCCAGAAGGAGATCACCGCTCCCTTCCCGAAGGCCGAAGCCACGAGCTTCGCGAGGGCGGCGAGGTAGAAGGACGTCAGCAGGGCCGAGAGGATCCCCACGACGACGTTGCGCGACAGGAGACTCCCGCGACGGAGCGTCGGCTCGAACAGTCCGGCGGCGACCCCCGTGCCGAGCCGCGCGCCCATGGCGCCGAAGATCGTTCCGCGCATGCCCACCGCCGCCGGGATCAGCACGAGGAGGCCCGGGAGCTTCTCGAGCGTGCCCGTGATCGAGCCGAGGACGAGCCCGGCCACGAACCCGGCGCAGGTGCTGAGGGCCAGGGCCACGATCCCCTGACGCAGCGTCCGGCGCTCCGAGCGCCAGTAGCCGAACAGGCGGCGGGCGCGGCGCGCGAGACGGGCGGGCGCGGCGCCGAGGCGCTCAGCCATCGGAGCCCGCCTCGGAGGTCAGGAGCGGGCGCCCGCCCGCCTCGCGCGCAGGCCGGATCCGCCCGGCGCGCGGGGTTCGGAGGAGCTCGTGGGTCGCGCGGCTCCGCAGGGACATAAGGGCACCGTCATCGTGATCGCTCCTCGATGTGACCTCGCCAGGTGAGGGTCGGTGGATCGACGCCTCGGCGGCTCGCGCAGTATAGGCCCGAGGTCAGCCCGGCCCGTCGTCGACCCAGTCGCGGGTCACGAACAGCCAGAACGCGAGACCGGCGAAATCCCCGTACCGACGGAAGCGCTTCTCGATCGCACGATCGGGGACCGCCTTCTTCCGGCCGACCAACCTCGTGTACTTCGGGCGCGTCCAGGAATCCAGGATCAGTCGGGAGTGTCTGCCGAGCGTCATCATGATGTGCGCCGCCGCGTAGGGGCCCACACCGGGGAGCGCGAGCAGAGCGGATTCGAGCTCGAGGTCCGACAGGTCCCCGGGCGTCGCCGTCGCGAAGCCCTCGAGATCGAGCTCGCCTCCGGCGACCGCACGCGCGAGCCCGATCAGGTAGGCGCCGCGGTAGCCCGCCCGGACGACCTCCCGGTAGAAGGACTCCGGTGCGCCGGCCATCGCCTCCGGCGTGGGGAAGGCGTTCGTGAGCGGGCCGTCGCCGCCGAGGGCCGACTCACCGAGGTGGGTGACGAGAGCGTCGACCATGCGCACCGTCGCGCTCCACGCGCAGTTCGTGGTGCACACCGTCTTCACGACGTCCTCGAAGACCGTCGGCGAGCGGATCATCCGGCCCGCGCCGGACGCGGCCCACGCGAGGTCGGGGTCTCCTTCGGCGAGGAGGTAGAACGGCGAGAGATCCTGGTCGAGGCGCAGGACATGGGCGGCCCCGTCCAGCGCGGCGCGGACGACCTTCGGGCCGGGCGATGGACCGAGGACCTCCAGGCGCGCCGAGCGGCGTGAGCCCTCCGAGATCCGGACCCGGCGCGGGCGCCCGCCCCGCACGCGGACCGTGAACGCGAGCGTCCGATGCTCCTCGTCGAGGTCGGTCGGGGAGAGCTCGGCGAAGCCGTGGGAGACCAGCGTCCTCCAGAGGTCGACCGGCTCGCCGCCCGCGGTCCGGAGCGGGAGATCGAGCGTCGTCACTCCGCCGCCTGACGAGCGCGGAACGCCCGGACCTTGGCGCGGTTGCCGCAGGCGTCCATCGAGCACCACTTGCCGCTCTTGTTCTTCGACCGATCGAAGAAGACCGTCGAGCAGCCGGCGTCGTGACAGATCCGGAACCGCTCCCATCGCCCGTCGATCTCGGCGAGGAAGGCCGTGCCGAGGATCCGTCCGATCGCGCCGCGGACACCCTCCGCCTCCACGTGGATCGCGTCCCCGTCCGCGCACCCGAAGCACACGCGCACGCCCGTCTCCTCCGCCGCCCGGTTCAGCAGCGCCGTCGCTTCCTCGTCCCGCGGATCGCCCATGCTCTCGCGCACCTTGGCCGTCAACGCGTCGCGGACGCGGAGCGCCCAGGCCAGGTCCTGGTCCCTGACGTGCACCTCGGGAGGGAGCAGCTCCCTCGCCCCGAGCCACCATCGGAGGCTCTCGAGGCTCGGCGGCATCCCGTCGGGGTCCCCGTGCTCGTGATCGTGGAGGGAGAGGAAGCCACGCACGAGCTCGAGGCCGTCGGGTGCCGGGCGCACGGCATCCTCCTCGTGGACAGGCTGGGGAGCGAGTCGAGCTTCCATCTCCCCAGGATACCGCATTGAAACCGTCGATATCGGGATGCCGGTTACATCGCTCTCGGCCGCGGGGATGTCGGGCGCGCGCCTAGACTCCGAGCCGTGTTGGCGTTCACCGACTGGGCCATCGACATCCTGTCCCGAGCCGACGCGGCGGCGCGACGCTTCAACCCCGACGCCCGGGTGCGCGTCGTCCGGGACGCGGGTGGCGTTCGCTTCGAGCTGGCGGACGAAGCCGGTCCCACCGATCGCGTGGTCGACCACCCGTCCGGTTTCACCCTCCTCGTGGAGGAGGGCCTCGAAGGGACCATCGACGTGATCGAGCCGCACGATCAGCTCATCCTCCGGCCCGAGGGTGACACGGAACGCAGCTCGCGTCCGTCCTGAACTGCGAGGGAAGCGAGGTGCGGCGGATAGACTTGCCGCCATGACGGAGGCGGGCGTGCTTCGAGCCGTGGGCGGGGCCGGACCCGTGATGGTCATCGGCGGCGCGGAGGATCGCTTCCGCGACAAGGTGATCCTCGGAACCTTCGCGGACCTCGCCGGCGGGGCCGACGGGAACGTCGTGGTGATCTCCACGGCCTCCTCGCTCGGCGAGGCGGCGACCGAGGCCTATCGCGAGCTCTTCCTCGGTCTGGGCATCGGTGCGGTGACGGGCATCCGGCCGGAAGAGCGTGAGGAGGCCGACGACCCGGCGGTGGTGTCGACCCTCTCGGAGGCCACGGGCGTCTTCCTGACCGGCGGGAACCAATCGCGCCTCACCCAGGTGGTTGCGGGCACCCGGCTCGGGGATGCGATCTCGAACGCGCACGACCGCGGCGTCGTGCTGGCGGGCACGAGCGCCGGCGCGTCGGCCCTGGCCTCCCACATGGTGGCGTTCGGCCGTCCCGGACCCACGCCGAAGCACCGGATGGTGACCCTCGCGGCCGGGCTCGGGATCGTGCCGGGCGTCGTGATCGATCAGCACTTCGAGGAGCGGGGCCGGATCGGTCGGCTGCTGGCGCTCGTGGCGCAATCACCGTCGTTGCTCGGCATCGGCATCGACGAGGACACCTGTGCCGTGGTGACCGCCGATCGGGTCCTCCACGTGCTCGGCCGCGGCGCGGTCACGCTCGTCGACGGCTCCCACGTCAAGACGGATGCCTATCGCGGGAAGGGCTATCGTCCTGTCATGGTGAGCGGCGCCATCCTGCACTCCCTGCCCTCGGGGTACCGGTTCGATCTGCGCGGTCGCGCGCTGCTCACCGGACCGGACGCCCTCGAGGACGGGGAGGCGTCGACGTGACGAAGGCTTCCAAGGGTCAGCAGGCGAGGAGCCCGCAGCGCGGTCCCGCCAAGACGCGAACCCGCAGCGCGCGGGAGTCCGTCAAGCGGGAGACGGCGGCCGCCAAGTCGCGCACCCCCAAGCCGGATCTGAAGATCGTGCAGACCCAGGTGTTCCGCGGACCGAACTATTGGTCCTACGAACCCTGCATCCGCATGCTCGTCGATCTGGGCTCGCTCGAGGAGTGGCCGTCCAACCAGATCCCCGGGTTCAACAAGGGCCTCCTGTCGCTGCTCCCGGGCGTTGCCCAGCACTCGTGCTCCCTGGGGCGGCGCGGCGGCTTCGGCGAACGGCTCGCGGACGGCACGTGGCTCGGCCACGTCGCCGAGCACGTTGCCCTCGAGCTCCAGCGGGAGACCGGCGCGCACATCTCACGCGGCAAGACGCGGAGCGCGGGGGAGACCGGCCGCTACAACGTGATCTACGGCTACTGGGAGGAGACCGTCGGCGTCGAGGC
>JBOGVC010000005.1:0-5935 GCA_050695275.1 Actinomycetota bacterium
AGCTTGACCCCGTAGTTCTCCTCCGGGTAGGCGGTGATGTTGACGTCGATGTTCGGGTTCGCGTCCTCGAAGCCCGACTCGAGCGTCTTGAGGAACGACCCGATCCCACCCGACTCGAAGACCCAGAAGTCGAGCGTGACCGGCTCGTCCGACCCACCGCCGCCGCCTCCGCCACCACCTCCGTCGTCGCCGCACGCCACCATCACCAGCGAGAGCGCCAGGATCGCGCCGAACGCACGTTGCCACTTCATACCGTGCCACCTCCCTCGGACCGGACGTGGAGGCGCCCGATCACTCCCGTCGCCGGGCCGCAGAGCGGGCCCGACCCCTGGTCCATATACGAAGCCACGGCTGGGGCGGATGGTAACGTTCCCAGGTCTCCCCGTAAACCCAGCCGCCGGAGGGGTTGCGCAGGGGCGGAACGACGGCTCGTCAATCGTCCTCGATCCCCGTCATGTAGGAATCCCAGTCCTCCATGGGCACGTCGGGTGGCCACCTGGACGGCCCTCCCGGCCGGATCGAGAGATGACACGTGGCGTGATCCTGGGCCGCTCCGTGCCAATGCCACTCCCCCGCCGGGATCACCGCCATGCCGCCTGGCCGGTAGCGGCGACGCGCCGTCCGGTCCGCGACGATCCCTTCTCCTTCGAGGAAGTAGAGCAACTGCTCGGTGGAATGGATGTGGGGTTTGGTCCGAGACCCGGCGTCGAAGTAGACCGCGAGGATCTCGAGCTCCGTGCTGTCGTCCTTGTCGTTCAGCGCGTTGACGTGGACGGGGCCGCTGAACCACTCAGGTCTGGGGTGTGGCCGCGCGAGCTCCCGCGACGGGTGGATCGACTTCATCCTCGCCTCCTCGGGTCAGGGGTGGTGACTATGGTAACGTTCCCACATCGACCGGTTCACGGGGGAAGATCGTCCCAACGCCAGGCGCGCCGAACCACAGCACACGCCGTAGGCCCGGCGTGGTGCAGGCGATGTCGATCGGGACCGCCCCGCTCCGCCGATCGCGAGACTTCCGGAACCTGTGGCTGGCCGCACTGCCTGCCGGCATGGCCATGGGCGCGCTCAGCCTCGCGTTGTTCGTGCAGGCCTGGGAGCTGACGCGAAGCCCCTCCGCGCTCGGGCTCCTGGGACTGGTCCAGTTCGCCGCCCTCGCCGCAGGGACGTTGGGCGGATCGGCGATCGTCGATCACGTCGATCGGCGGCTGCTCCTCCTCTCCACGCAGGCGGGGTTCGGGATCACCGTGTTGGCGCTCTGGTTGGGCAGCCTCATCGGCGACCCTCCCATCCTGCTCCTGTTCGCGGCATCGGCGCTCGGGTCGTGCGTTGCGAGTCTCCACTTCCCGACCCGGTCCGCCTTGATCCCCGCCGTCGTCGACCGATCGGATCTCGTCGCCTCGATGACGCTCGATACCGTCGTGTGGAACATCACGATGATCCTGGGCCCTCTCCTGGGAGGTGCCGTCCTCGCCCGGTTCGGCCTCTCGGCCGTGTACGGGATGGCGGTGGTGGGGCACTTCCTGACGCTCTCGCTCCTCCTTCGGCTCGATCCCCAGCCGGCCGACGGCGGACGGGAAGGACGACTGGGGTTGTCGGCGATCCGCCACGGATTCGCGTACCTCCGAGGCCGGCCGGTGCTCAGGGGACTGCTCTGGGTCGACCTGATCGCGATGGCCTTCGGGATGCGGCGCGCGCTGTTCGCGATCCTGGCCACCGAGCAGTTCCACCGCGGGCCGGAGGTCGTCGGCCTGCTGATGGCCGCGATCCCGGCGGGAGCGCTGGTCGTCTCCCTGACGGCCGGGTGGCTCGGCAACGTGCATCGGCAGGGAGTCACCCTGATCGCGTCCGCAGCGGTCTGGGGCGCAGCGATCGCGGGCTTCGGACTGTCGGGGCCGAACCTCTGGGTCGCGCTGACCCTGCTCGCGGTCGCCGGTGGCGCCGACATCGTCGGCTCGATCCTGCGCGCCTCCATCATCCAGCACGAGGTCCACGATGGTGTCCGTGGGCGGGTGTGGGGTGTCAACTTCCTCGTGCTCAACGGAGGACCCCGGTTGGGGGATCTGACCGCGGGCATGACGGCGAGCGCCTGGGGAGCGACGTTCTCGGTGCTCTCGGGTGGGATCGCGTCCCTGATCGGAACGGTCGTCCTCGCGATCACGATCCCGGAGCTGCTGCGCTACACGTCGTCGGAAGGCATCGACAGATCCGACGACGCAACGACACCGTTACGGGAGGAGGCGTGAACCGCTCCGGCTGGCACGCCGGCGCGGGTCGCACGGGTCACGATGCGTCCGCCGGGGCAGCCGGATCCAGGTACGTGCCGGGCTGCGCGTTCGGGTGGGGTACCGGGCCGGGTTCCGGCTCGAACTGGAGCCATCCGTATCCGGGGAACAGCACCTCGACCCAGCTGTGGGCATCTCCGGTCCGGACCAGGTAGTCGCCGTCTTCCTGCTGGGTACCGGACCGGAACCCGATCGCGACGCGAGCCGGGAGTCCCAGTTCTCGCACCATGACCGTCATCGCCGCCGTGTAGTGCTGACAGAAGCCGGCCCTCGTCTCCGTGAGGAATGCGAGCAGGGAGTCGACGTCTTCGGCGGCCTCGACGTCGGTGCGGTAGACGAAGTCACCGTTGTGGAAGTGCTGCTGGATCGCCAAGACCTTCCGATAGCTCGACGCGGCATCCGCTGTCCATCGCTCGGCCATCTCCCCGATCCTCGGGTCGAGCTCCGGAGGGAGCTCGGTCCACTGCCCGTAGGTCCGGGGAGCCAGGTGATCGACCCGATCCAGCTCCTGAGGCGTCGGGGCCACGATCCGCGAGCGGACGGTGTACTCCATCCCCGCTTCGAGAGGACCGCCGATGAACGCCTGGCTCCGCGTGGGATCCCACGTGATGTCCCCGACCGGTCCTGCGATCCTCTCCGCCGTCTGGGCCATCGGGAGGCCGAGCGTGCTCTCGAAGTCGCTGAGGATCCGGAAGGTTTGGGTCAGGGTCTCGGCCCCGGGTGGCGGAGCACCACCGGATCGTGGCAGCGTTGCCGGGGTCGAGAGGGTCACACCGCCCTCGGACCCGCCAGGGTCCGTGCTCGTCCACGACTCGCCGTCGTATCGGTCCAGCGTGAACATGCGCCAATACTCAGCGTGGTCGGCATCGACCTCGAACAGGTCCGTCCCCTCGCCCGCTCGTGGGTCGAGGAGATCGCTCACCCAGGATGGCTCGGGAGACGCTGTGGAGCCGGTCTCCGTGGATGCCCCTTCGTACGGTCTCGGCCCGCTGCCGCCGTCGCACGTCACCGCGGCCAGGGCGATCACGGCCACCACGACGAGCGGAGAAGGCTTCCGGCGGGAGGTCATGCGTCCACGTGCTCGCACCGTGCGTTCACGCGTGACTCCTCGGCTCGAGGATGACGACCGCGGTCTCGCTCGGGCGTCGGGCGGCGTAGCCGTCGAGATCGTCGTCGATCTCGCGCCAGCGCTGCCACAGCTGCTCACGTTCCACGCCCCGGGCGGCTCTACCGACCACTTCTCGCCGGATCCCGCCGGCCAGGTCGACCACCGCCTCCGGATGCGACTGCAGGTTCAGCCACCAGGCCGGCTCAGCCGCACCCCAGCCATTCATGGCCATCGAGATCAGGTTGGGCTCGTCCTCGAAATAGCCGATGATCACACTCCGCGGCTCCCCGCTGCGCCGTCCCGTCGTGGTGAGCCGTAGGGCGCCCCACTTCCCCGGGCGAGGGCGCCACAGGCCCAGGCGCCCCCGGGTGGTCCGGATCATCCATCGGTGCACGTACCAGACCGACACGACGAACCACCGTGGTGGCAGGCGCGCTTTGCCTCCGGACATGCCCACTCCCTCGACGAGGACCTCACCCTAGCTTCGGGCGGAGAGCGACGCAGCCCGGGTCCGGCTCATCCGGCGAGCGCGTCCCACAGGCGCTCTTCCTCGAGGAACGAGCGGAACCCGTCGCGGTCCATGGCCGCCTCGGCGAGCCTTCCCACGGCCTCGCGGAGCCGCTCGAGGCTGGCGGCGATCGACAGTCGGAGGAAGTGCTGGCCCTCGGCCCCGATCACGCCGAACGAGTTCCGATCCATCGTCGCCACGCCGTGTCGATACAGCAGGAACATCTGGAGCATCGCCGAGGGACTGGTACGCGATCGCGCGTCCTCGGAGAGTGCGTCCCACGCACCGACGATCCCAAGCCGCTCGCACGTGTCCGCGACGTTCGGGAACACGTAGAACGCGCCCTTGGGCATCTGGCATCGGATGCCGTCGATCTGGTTGAGCGCGGGGACCACCCAGTCACGCCGTTCCTCGAACGCGCGCACCATCTCGCCGGTCGTCACGAGCGACTCCGGACTCTCGTAGGCGGCGCGCCCCGCCTCTTGGATGAACGGCGGCACGCACGAGACGGTGTTGATGTTCAGTCGCGTGAACACCGCAGCCTCCTCCACCGTCGGAAGGATCACCCATCCGAGACGCCATCCGGTCATGGCGAAGCCCTTGGAGTGACCGCTCATGAGGACCGTCCGATCGGCCATCCCTTCCTCGGTGATGATCGAGCGGTGCCGCCGGCCGTCGAACAGGGTGTGCTCGTAGATCTCGTCGCTGTAGATCCGGACGTGCGGGCCGCAGCGGCTGCGGATGACGCCGGCGATGTCCCGCAGGTCTCCCTCCGAGAGCACCCCGCCCGTCGGGTTCGACGGCGAGTTCAGGACGATGACCTTGGTCCGATCCGTGACGAGGGCATCCAGGTCGTCCGCGGTGAAGGCGAAGCCTCGCTCCTCCGACAGGTGGAGGGGTCTCGGCGTCGCACCGACGTAGGTCACCCACGACTCGTAGATGGGGAACCCCGGGCTCGGATAGATGACCTCGTCGCCGGGATCGACGTAGGTCTGCATCGCGAAGCCGATAGACGGCTTGGCCCCCGCCGTGACGACCACCCGTTCGGGGTCGACCTCCACCTCACGGGTGCGGGTCACGTGGCTCGCGATCGCCTGCCGGAGAGCCGGGATCCCCTGCGGGTCGGTGTAGTGCGAGTTGCCCGCCAGGATCTGCTCCGCCCCGACCCGGTTGATGTGGGAAGGCGAATCGACATCGGGCTCCCCGATGTTCAGCCGCACGACGTCCATCCCGCGGCCCACGACGCGCTGGATATCCACGCCGAGGCTGAACGCGTTCTCCGTCCCGAGCGTCTCGATCCTTCGCGCCAAGAGCGCCATCCCGATCACCCCTCTCGAACAGGTCCGCGGTCCTGCGTCTCAGGCTGATCCGTTCACCGCCGGAGCGCCTGCTCTTGGCGGACGACGTGGTACGGCCGGTCCGACAGATCGGCTCCGAGGCCCGGGTGGAGCGAGGTCCCTCCCCGAACATCCTTGATGACGAAGTGGTACTGGAGAGGGTACGGCGAGTCCGAGTAATCACTCGGGATCGTCGCGACGAACCGGTCCGCCTCGCGCTCCATCTCGACCTCCTCGTGCTTCTCGGATTGGTCGAGGTGGCGGTAGCGGAGTCCCACCGCCTCGATGGACGCACCTGTGCCGTCCACCCCGACGTCGAGCGTGAGCGGCTCGCCCGGGCGGAACGAGGATGGTGGGGTGTGCGAGAGGGGCCATGTCGGGACTTCCCCCGCGACGTCGGTCATGACCCGTCGAGCCTCTTCGTCGGACACCCCGGTTCGGGGCAGGGGCGCCCGAGCCAGGGCCTCCATGGCGTCGAGGTCCTGATCGATCGACGGCAGCCGGTCCGACCAGCTCCCCCGGAGGAACGCTTGGGGTCCGAACGTCAGATCGTCGACGTAGACGCCCGCCGCGCGATCGATCGCGTCGACCCACGCGGCCCGCGCCGCGCGATACGCCGTCACCGCGTCCGCGAGCGGGGCCGGATCCCCGATGCCGAGGGCGAGCTCGTAGTGGACCGCGGCGCGCATCTTCCCCGCGA
>JBOGVC010000006.1:0-21614 GCA_050695275.1 Actinomycetota bacterium
GGTGACGACGGCGGAGGATGCCGGCATCGTCTCCGTCGTCCCTCTCATCCGTCGGGCCGGCCGGATTCGAACCGGCGACCTTCTGACCCCCAGTCAGACGCGCTAACCAAGCTGCGCCACGGCCCGTCGCCGGCAGTGTAGCCGCGTGGGGTTGCGGCTCCACGCCCGACCGGCACCGACCCCCTGTTCAGCCTCCCCGGGTCCGCGGCCGGAATCGCATCCTGATCGGCACGCCGTCCAGGTGGAAGGCTTCGCGCAGCCGGTTCTCCACGTATCGGCGATAGCCGGGGACCGGCGGGCGGCCGCCTCCGAAGAAGACGAAGGAAGGCGGCCGGCTCGCCACCTGCGCGGCGTAGTGGAGGGTGCCGGAGGACCGGGGCGGGGGTTGCGCGCCCTGGAGCTCCTGGAGCACCTGGTTGACACGAGAGGTCGATGCGCGGCCCGCCCAGCGCGTTCGGAGCTCGAGGAGCAGGTCCGGGATCTTCGCGACGCCCTGGCCGCGGAGCGCGGAGGTCCGGATCACGGTGGCGTGGGCCAGCAGCGTCGCCTCCTCGCTCAGCTGCTTGAAGAGCCGGTCCTTGTCCTCCACGAGATCCCATTTGTTCGCGACGAGGAGCAACGCCCTGCCGGCCTCCAGGACACGGAACGCGATCTTCTGATCCTCGGCGGTCAGCCCCTCGTTGGCATCGAAGACGACCGCGGCCGCGTGGGCTCGATCGATGGCCGCGCCCGCCCGGACGAAGCTGTAGTACTCGACGCCCTTGACGCGGATCGCGCGCCGCATCCCCGCCGTGTCGACGAAGCGGATCCGCCCGGCGTCCCGCCAGTCCACGAGAGCGTCGACGCTGTCGCGGGTCGTCCCCGCTTCCTCGAACACGACCGACCGCTCCTCCCCTACCAGCTTGTTGAACAGGCTGGACTTGCCCACGTTCGGCCGTCCGACGATGGCGAATCGCGGCTCCTCCTGGTCCTCACCGTCGTCTCTCCCCGCCCTCGGGGCGTCCGGGAGGAGGTCGACGATGCGGTCGAGCAGCTCACCCACTCCCCGGCCGTGCTTCGAGGAGACGGCGATCGGATCGCCGAGGCCGAGCGCGAGGAACGCGGGCACCTCGACCTCGTCCTCGGCCGCGTCCACCTTGTTCACCACCGCGAGCACCGGCGAGGACGCCCGTCGGAGACGGTGGGCGAGCTGGGCGTCCTCCTCCGTGATCCCTGACGCGACGTCGACCACCAGGAGGACGAGCTGGGCCTCGTCGATCGCCCGGAGCGACTGCACGCCCGCGAGCGCTTCGACGCCGGTGGCCCGGTGGAGGTATCCGGCCGTGTCGATCAGCCCGAAGCGTCTCCCGTTCCACGTCGCCTCGAGCTCCACGCGGTCGCGCGTGACCCCCGGGTCGTCGTGGGCGATCGTCTCGCGCTTGCCGAAGAGTCGGTTGACCAGGGTCGACTTCCCGACGTTCTGTCGGCCGACGACGGCGATCCGGGGAACGGTCACGGTCGTGACCCTTCTTCGCCTGCTCGTCCCTCGGGGGTCAAGAGGCCCGGCGCGCGGCTGGCCACCGCGTCGAGCGCGGCACGGAGCGTCCCCTCGACGCTGAGGTCGCTCGTGTCGATCACCACGGCGTCGTCGGCCGGGACGTGGGGATTGACCCTCGAATCGAGACGATCCCGTGCGTGGAGGGCCTCGGCGACTTCCTCCGCGCCTCGTTCGTCGACCCGCCGGCCTGCGCGCTCATCGGGAGCGGCTACGAGGAAGAGCTTCAGCGGGGCGTCCGAGAACACCACCGTGCCGATATCGCGCCCCTCCATGACGGCGCCGCCCCGTCCCAGGGCACGCTGGGCCGCGCGCATCGCCGAGCGGACCGGCGCGTGTTTCGCGACCGTGCTGACGGAAGCCTCGACGTCCGCGGTCTCGAGGTCGTCGGAGGGTGGCGCCCCGTCGATCAGGAGTTCCCCGTCCGGACCGGGGCTCAACGTGAACTCGAGGGTGTCCATCAGCTCGGCCAGCGCCGGCCCGTCCTCAACGTCGACAGCCCCTCGAAGGGCCGCGAGGGTGAGCGCCCGGTACATCGAGCCCGTGTTGACGTACGGGAGCCGAAGCTCCCTCGCCAGCAACCGGGCGAGTGTGCTCTTCCCGCTCCCGGCGGCTCCGTCGATCGCCACGACCCGAACCGTCATCATGCTTCCCCGACATCGGCGCCCAGGGCGCGGAGCAGCCCGAAGAACCCCGGGAAGGACACGGCCGCCGACTCGGCATCGTCGATCTCGGAGGGCGTGTCCGCCGCCGTCGCCGCCACGGTGAGCGACATCACCATCCGATGATCGCCGGCCGAGCGAGCGGCACCGCCGGCGAGCCCACCCCCACCGATCACCAGGTCGTCCCCGTCCTCCTCGGCCAGTCCTCCCAGGGCACGGATCCCCTCGCTGAGCATCGAGAGCCGATCGCTCTCCTTCACGCGCAGCTCGGACGCCCCCTCGAAACGGGAAGGACCGTCCGCATGGGCGGCCAAGGCCGCCAGGATCGGCACCTCGTCGATCACCAGGGGGAGCTCGTCGGCGCCGACGTGGACGGGCGTGACCCGGCCTCCGGACGTCAGGCGCATCGTCCCCACCGGCTCGCCCAGGTCGGATCCCTCGACCTCGACGTCGACAACCACGCCCATCCGCTGGAACACGTTCAGGAACGCGAGCCGGCTGGGGTTCAGTCCGACGCCCGCGAGAGCGACCTCGCCGCCGGTGAGCGCGGCGGCACCGAGCACGAACGCGGCCGACGACGGGTCCCCCGGCACCCTCCCACGGAATCCCTCGTGCCGGAACGGCCCGTCGAGCACGACGCCTTCCTCCGTCGCCCGCACCGGTGCGCCGAGGGCCCCGAGGGCGCGTTCCGTGTGGTCCCTCGTGGGAACGGCCTCGGCGACGGTCGTGGAGCCCTCGGCCCCCAGAGCGGCGAGGAGGACGGCGCCCTTCACCTGCGCGCTCGGGACATCAGGCTCGAACCGGATCCCGTGGAGCTCCCCCCCGCGGATCGTCACCGGCGGATGCCCGTCGCGCGTGGCGACGTCCGCTCCCATCGCCCGCAACGGCGCGGCCACACGTTCCATCGGTCTCGTCGCGAGGCTGGCGTCACCCGTGAGGACGGTCACGAAGGGAGCGGGGGCCACGAGGCCGGCGACCAGCCGCATCGAGGTGCCGGAGTTCCCGCAGTCGAGCTCCCGATCAGGTCGGCGGAGCGATCCCCGACCTTCACCGTGAAGGTCGAGCACGGGGAGGTGGAGGGTCGAGGCCTCCCGGTTCCACGTGGAACCGTGGCGTTCATCGGTGGCCCCAGGGCTCGAGGCCCAAGCCTCGAGTGCAGGTCGAGCCGCGGGAGCGAGACTCGCGAGACAGGACGCGGTGGACCTGACATCGATGGAGCGCGGCAGACCCTCGATCGCGCTTCGCCCTTCGGCGCTCGCCGCCAGGATCAGCCAGCGATGGGCGATCGACTTGTCACCGGGGACGGTGGCCTGCCCTCGGAGTGCGCCGCCCGGCCTCACACGGACCTTCATCGACGTCACGCGAGCCGGATCGGATCGAGGCCCGCGCCCAGCAGCACCTCGGTGGCATCGTTCGCCGCCGCGGCCGCGACGGTCAGGTGCACGGTCCCGCGCCCGCCCTCGGGTGAGTGGACGATCTGGAGATCCTCGATGTTCACCCGTCCCTCCGCGAGGATCGCTGTCAGTTCCGCGAGGGCACCTGGGCGGTCGGGTGCCTCCACCTGCAGCACGGCCACGCCGGACCGCACCTGCGGCTTGGCCGCCAGCCGGAGGCGAGCCTCCTTCGCCTGGGCGAACGTGGTTCGGACGGCCTCGCCCCGGCTCTCGACCACGTCCGCCCGCAGACGGCGCAATCGGTCCACGTAGAGGTCGATCGCCTCGGCGATCTGTGCGCGGTTCGCCAGGAGGATCGAGGACCACAGGCCCGCGTCCGACGCCGCCAGGCGCGTGAGGTCCCGGAACCCCCCGGCCGCCAGCAGGAGGATCTCCGGCTCGTCCGCCTCCTCGCTCGCGGCGAGGCTCATCAGCGCGGTGGAAGCCACCTGCGGGAGATGGCTGACGAACGCCACGAGACGGTCGTGACGATCCGCTGGCATCCGGACGGGTCGGGCGCCGAGCCCGGAGACCCACGTCTCGACGACCTCGAGGGCCTCGGGGTCGGTGGACCCTGTCGCCGAGAGCACCCACACGATCCCGTCGAGCACGGACGGGGACGCGTGCTCCGGACCGGAGCGCTCGCTCCCCCCCATCGGGTGCCCCGGGACGAAGCGGCGCAGGTCGGCCGGGTCGGCTCGTTCGGCCACCTCCCCGGCCACGGAATCCATGATGCTCCCCACCTCCGTGACGATCGCGTCGGTGGTGGCGAACAGGGCTGCGGCGACGGAGTCGGCGATCATCGGGATGGGCGTGCAGACCACGACGAGCTCGGCTCCCTCCACGGCCTCCTCGAGCGTGGCGGCTCCGGTGAACCCGCCGATCGCGGCCGCCCGAGCCGTCGTGGGGGGATCGACGTCCCACCCGGTCACGGTGGCGCCGGCCCGCGCCGCGGCGAGCGCGACCGACGTGCCCATCAGGCCGGTCCCCACGACGGCGACCCGCTCGATCGACCTCCGAGTGGACCCGGCGCTCGCCGTCATCGGGAGCCCCGCTCAGCCGACGTCATCTCGGAGGGACTCCGCGCCGTCCAGATACACGTGCGCGACCTCGTCGAGCGACCGATCCGAGTGGAAGTGCACGAGGACGCGGATCACCGAACGCATCGAGCCCTCCACCGGGATCTCCTGCGCGCAGAGCAGCGGCACGCGGCCCAGCCCCATCCGACGAGCGGCCTCCGCAGGGAACGCGGACCGCAGATCCTCGGTCGCCGTGAACAGGATGCTCACGAGCTCGTCCGCGACGATCGCGTTGCGCTCCAGGATGGCCGACAGGAGCCGCTCGGTCGCTCCGAGCAGCTCCTCACCGTCGTCCGATGGCACGCGGATCGCGCCGCGCGCCGCACGAAGCCGCATGGACACCCCTCATCGCTCGTTGGCTCCGGGCGCGGCGCCCCGAGGTTCCAAAGGCTACCCGTCGACGGCCCGCCTGAGCGCGACCACCTCGTCCAGGGTGAGCTCCCGTCGCTCCCCCGGGCCGAGGGTGCCGAGGCGGACGGGCCCGATCCGCACCCGGACGAGACGGGCGACCGGCAATCCCACGGCGGCCAGCAGCCGGCGGACCTCGCGTTTGCGTCCTTCGGTCATCACGATGCGGACGGCCCCACGATCGCCGGATCGGCCGGCCACCCGCGCGTTCGCCGCGCTCGCGGGGCCGTCGTCCAGCTCCACGCCGCGCCGCAGCAGCCCGATGTGCTTCGGCGTCGGCAGCCCCTCCACCTCGGCGAGGTACTCCTTCTCCACACCGAACCGAGGATGCGTGAGCCCGTTCGCGAGATCCCCGTCGTTCATCAGGAGGAGCAGTCCCTCGGTGTCCCGATCCAGCCGACCCACGGGGAACACGCGAGGACCGTCCGGGGGGAGGTAGGTGCGGATGTCGGGACGACCCTGCGGGTCATGCATCGTGGTGACCACGCCCGCCGGCTTGTGCAGGGCGAAGTACTTCACGTTCGGGTCGAGGTTGACCTCGAGACCGTCGACCCGAACCTCGTCCTGCGAGGGATCCCCCCGGTCCCCGAGCGTCGCCACATTCCCGTTCAGGGTGACGCGACCATCGACGATCAGCTCCTCGCAGGCTCGACGGGAGCCGTAGCCGGCGCGAGCGAGCAGGCGCTGCAGCCGTTCGACCGGCACGGCTTATTCGCCGGGCTCGGACGGCTCCGGCGAGGGAGGCTCCGTGTCCGCCTCCTCGGCCTCCCCGTCGATCCCGAGGAGCGGGGCGAGGGACGGCAGGGCGGCGAGCGACGGCAGGCCCAGCCGCTCCAGGAAGGACGGCGTCGTCGCGAACAGGATCGGCCGGCCCGGCGTCTCCTCCCGTCCCGCCTCCTCCACGAGCCCCTTGTCCTGGAGCGCCCGGAGGACCCCGTCGGAGTTGACACCCCGGATCGAGGTGATCTGGTGTCGGGTGACCGGCTGCTTGTACGTGACGATGGCGAGCGTCTCGAGCGCCGCCTTCGTCAGCCGGGCCTGACGGGACGACAGCACGAACCGCTCGACCTCGACAGCGGTGTCGGGGTGGGTGAACAGACGCCAGCCGCCCGCCACGTTGCGCAGCACGACCCCCGACCCCCGGGCATCGAGCTCCGCGGCGAGCCGGTCGCACAGCTCCTCGACCGTCCTCCGCTCGATCTCGAGCGCCTGGGCGAGGACCGATGACGTCAACGGCTCGTCCGAGACGAACAGCAGCGCCTCGAGCGCCCGCGTCTCCCGGCTCGTGTCCGTCTCCGCCTCCGGCATCGTCATCCCTGCCACTCGACGCGGATCTCGCCGAACGTGTCGCCCTGCAACAGCTCCACCCGGCCGTCACGGTACAGCTCGAGGAGCGCCAGGAACCGGACCACGACCTGGATCCGTTCGTCGCAGTCGGCGACGAGATCGCGGAAGGACGCGGCGCGCCCGAGATCCTCGATCCGGCGCTCGACCGCCGTCATCGCCTCCGCCATCGTGTAGCGGATCGGCGTGACGTGACTGAGATCGAGCGTGGGGGGCGGCCGCAACAGCTGCGCCGCGAGACCGGCCAGGGATCGCGTGTCGACCTTCGTCATCGGGTCCGGGTAGAGGTGCGAGAACTCGGGACCGGGTCCGACGTCCCTGGTGAAGAAGCTGGCCTCGTCCTCGAGCCGGCGAGCGAGCTCGACCGCCACCTTCCGGAACGCCGCCAGCTCCATCGACCTGGCGTAGGCGAGGTCCGGGGAGGCGCCGAGGAGGTCGTCTTCGTCCGTCTCGGTGTGCCGCGGCATCAGCCGGCCGACCTTCAGCTCCAGGAGCACGGCGCACATCGCGAGGAACCAGGTGACCTCCTCGAGGTCCCAGTGGTCCGCGTCCTTCGCGTAGGCGAGGAAGCCGTCGGTCACGGCCGCGACCGAGACGTCGCACACGTCGACCTTCTGCTCCATGATCAGCTCGGCCAACAGCCGGAACGGTCCGGTGAACGCGGGCAGCTCGACCGCGAACGCTCCGGCCCCCTCGCCCCTCACGGCCGCGAGAACCCCATCGCGTCGCGCACGGCGTCCATCGTCTCCCGCACGACGGGCCCCACGCGCTCCCGCCCCTCGCCGAGGATCTTCCACACCAACCCCGGCTCCGCCGCGAGCTCGAGCCGTCGCTCCCGGATCGGCCGGAGCTCCTCGATCAGACGATCGGCGAGGTTCGTCTTGCAGTCGACGCACCCCAGCTCTCCCGTGCGGCAGTGATCGCGCGTCCAATCGACGATGTCGGGTGAGAACCGGGTGTGCAGGGCATAGATCGGGCAGATCTCCGGCCTGCCCGGGTCACCCAGGCGAACCTTCTGCGGGTCGGTGATGAACGAGCGGACCTTCGCGCGGATCGTGTCCGGGTCATCGGCGATCCCGATCGCGTTGTCGAGGGACTTCGACATCTTGCGGCCGTCGGATCCCGGTACGAGCGGGAAGTCCGACAGCAGCGGCTGGGGCTCGACCAGCACCTCGCCGAACAGGCGGTTGAAGCGCCGGACGATCTCCCGCGAGATCTCGAGGTGGGAGACCTGATCCTCCCCCACCGGAACGAGTTCGCCCCGCACGATCGTGATGTCGACGGTCTGGAGCACCGGATACCCGAGGAGTCCGAAGTTCGCCACGTCACGCTCGGCCATGTCGCGCAGCCGTTCCTTGTACGTGGGCACGCGCTCGAGCCAGCCGAGGGGCGTGATCATCCCGAGGAGCAGGGCCATCTCCGCGACCTCGGGCAGATCCGACTGCAGGTAGAAGGTCGAACGCTCGGGATCGATGCCGCACGCGAGGAGATCGAGCACGATGGCTTCGACCAACGACGAGAGCTCCGCCGTGCGGTCGTAGTGCGTGGTGAGCATGTGCCAGTTCGCGATGAAGTAGTGGCAGTCATACCCCTCGTTCTGGAGGCGGACGGCGTTGCTGACGTTGCCGGCCCAGTGCCCGATGTGGAGATCACCGGTCGGTCGGAAGCCCGTCAGGACACGACCGCGCCGCGTGTCCCCGGCCTGCGATCCGGGCGCGTCGCTGGACGCTGACGAAGAGTTCACGATGCGGGCGATGATACCGGTCCCGCATCCCGCGCCCGGGAGCCGATCAGAAGCGGAACAGACCAGAACAGTCGGCGCCTGTCAAAGCGTCGCACACCGCGCCGGCCAGGAGCCTGGCGACGCCGAGGAGGAACGTGAACAGGAACAGGACCACCAGGACGATCAGCGCGAGGTAGCGGTCCGCGTTCCGGAACACCTCTCGCGCGTGCGGGGGGAGCAGCAGCGCCAGGAGCCGCCCTCCGTCGAGTCCGGGGATCGGCAGGAGATGGAACACGAAGAGCGAGACGTTCGTGAAGGCGAACGTCAGCACCGCGAGACCGACCTCACCCGAGAGACCGGCGCGGATCACGATCCCGGCGATCACGGCGAGCGCGAGCGAGGCGGCCGGCCCCGCGACCGAGACGAGGACGACATCGCGGGGGTGCCGCCGGAGGTAGCTGACGTCGATGGGCGCCGGTTTCGCGTAGGCGGCCGGCATCATGAAGGCCTGCACGGACCACAGGAGCGCGACCATCGCCCCGATGAAGCCGCTCCCGAAGGGATCGAACCACGGCTTCGGACGGAGCGTGATCCGCCCCCAGAGCCGTGGCGTGGGGTCGCCGAGGGCCGTCGCCGTCCGGGCGCGCACGTATTCGCGGACCGTCAGCCCGACGAAGAGCGACGCCAGCATGTAGAGCGCCAGCCGCAGGCCGATCGCCGTGAAGTTGCCCACTCACATCACATCCAGGCGTAGACGAGTGGCGGGGGCGCGGCGGGACCATCGGTGACGTCCATCGCGGCGAGCACCCGCCGCGCGGCTTCCGCCGCGGCGTCGCGATCCCGCGCGTGCACCTCCCCGATGGGCTCCCCGGCCTCCAGCCGGTCACCGATCTTCGGATGCACCACGATACCGACGGCCGGGTCGATCCGATCGCCCTTGTGATGCCGGCCGGCCCCCAGGTCCACGCTCGCCAGGCCGATCTCCTCCGCCTCCACCGCGACCAGGACCCCGCTCCGATCCGCCACCAGCGGCTCGCGAACGGGAGCGGCGGGGAGCACGCCGGCGGGGTCGTCCACGACACGTGGATCGCCGCCCTGCGCCTCGATCATCCGCCGGAACCGCTCCAGCGCGTCCCCCGACCCGATCGCATCGTCCGCTTTCGCGAGTGCCTCCTCGCGGCCGATCCCGCCCGTGAGCTCCAGAGCTCGGGCCGCGAAGAGCTGTGCGGCTTCGCGGAGGCGGCCCCGGGACTCCCCCCGGAGCACCGCCACCGTCTCCGCGATGTCCAGGGCGTTCCCGACCGCATCGCCGAGCGGCTGGGACATGTCCGTCACCGCGGCGCTCGCCGCTCGGCCCCAACCGGCGGCCAGCGCCAGACAGCGCTCCGCCAGGGACCGCGCGTCCTCCATGGTCTTCATGAAGGCGCCCGAGCCGGTCTTGACGTCGAGGAGGATCAGGTCCGTCTCCACCGCCAGCTTCTTGGACATCACGCTGGCCGCGATCAGCGGGATCGACGGGACCGTCGCCGTGGCGTCCCGCAACGCGTAGAGAGCGCCGTCGGCCGGCACGAGCGTGGGCGACTGCGCTGCCACCGCACATCCCACCTCGTCCACCTGTGTCCGGATGTCCTCGGGCAACAGGTCCGTCCGCACGCCGGGGATCGACTCGAGCTTGTCGAGCGTACCGCCCGTGTGTCCGAGCCCCCGGCCCGAGAGCTTGGCGACGCAGAGTCCCAGCGCCGCGGCGAGCGGGGCGAACACGAGCGTGACGCCGTCGGCGACCCCGCCGGTCGAGTGCTTGTCCACGGTCGGAAGGTCCGCTCCGGAGAACCGGAGGGTTTCGCCGGAGTCGACCATCGCCTCCGTGAGGGCGAGCGTCTCCTCGTCGTCGAGACCGCGAAGCAGGCACGCCATGAGGAACGCCGCCGCGAGGGCGTCGGACACGTCCCCTGCCGTGTATCCCTCGACGAAGGCACGGACGTCAGCCCGAGGGAGCGACCTGCCGTCCCGTTTGGCGGCGACGACCTCGCGCGGATCGTTCACGGTCGATGACCGATCGAGGCCGACCTCTGCCGGGAGCCTGCATCGACCTCGGCTGAAGGGTGCGTCGCACCCGTCGACGGATGTGAACCCTCGACCACCGCGACCATCGACGTCGACATCAGCTCGACCCCTCGATCCCCAGGAGGCCGATGAAACTCTCTCCCTCGAGTCCTGTCCCGTCCGCCCCGAGCAGGTCCGCAACCGTCTGCCCGAGATCGGAGAACGAACCCCTCGTCCCCAGATCCACCGACCCGCTCTGGAGCCCGGCGGCCAGGAGGGGGGTCCGCTCACGTGAGTGGTCGGTGGGCGGGGTGGTGGGGTCACAACCGTGGTCCCCGGTGAGCAACAGCACGCCCCCGTCGAGGGTCGCGATCAGCTCCGGGAGCCTCCTGTCGAACGCTTCGATGCACGCGGCGTACCCTTCCGGGTCGTTGCGGTGCCCGTACTTCGAATCGAAGTCCACCAGGTTCGTGAAGACGAACGTGGGCGCCGGCCTGCGGAGGTACTCGAGCGTGAGATCCACCCCGTGGTCGTTGGAGTCCGAGTACCGCCCCTCCGTGATCCCCTGTCCCGAGAAGATGTCCTGGATCTTGCCGACACCGAGGACGGCGACCCCCGCCTCCTGCAGCCGGTCGAGGAGCGTCGGGCCCGGAGGCGGAACGGAGAAGTCGCGTCGTTCCGGGCTCCGGACGAAGGCACCGGGCCGGCCCTCGAAGGGCCGGGCGATCACCCGTCCCACGTTGTGCGGCCCGACGAGCAAGCGGCGTACCGCTCGTGACCACTCGTACAGCAGGGGCAGTTCGACGACCGACTTGTGCGTCGCGATCTGGAAGACGGAATCCCCCGACGTGTAGACGATCGGGCTGCCCGTCCGGAGGTGTTCCTCCCCGAGCTCGGCGATGATCTCCGTACCCGACGCGGGGCGGTTCCCGAGCACGGTCCTGCCGATCTCTCGCTCGAACGCTTCGATCAGATCCGGCGGGAACCCGTCCGGATACAACGGGAACGGTTCGTCGAGGCGGATCCCCATCATCTCCCAGTGACCCGTGGTGGTGTCCTTGCCGGCCGAGCGCTCGGTGGCGCGACCGTGGGCGGTTCCGGGCGCGGGCGTGGCGTCCACGCCGCGGATGCTCGTCAGCGATCCGAGTCCGAGCGATGCGAGGTTCGGGGCGCTGATCCCACCGACCGCCCCGGCGGTGTTCGCGAGCGTGTTCGAGCCCTCGTCGCCGTAGGCCGCCGCGTCCGGAGCGTCGCCGACCCCCCACGAGTCGCACACGATGACCACGACACGTGGCACGAGCGCGCCGGTCACCGAGACCCCGCCTGCTTGCAATCGATGCCCAGGACGGCCCACGGCAGCGCCTCGAGACGCTCCGGTGCGATCGGCCGGCCGCATCGCTCACAGATGCCGTACGTGCCGGCCTCCATCTTCGACAGGGCTCGCTCCACGTCGAGCAGGTTCGATCGCAGCGCGCGCACGACCGCGATCACCTGCGATCGCTCGCCGGTGCTGTGCCCTCGGTCGGCGAAGCCCGCGTCGTCTACGAACGCGACGTCGTCCGAGTCCGGGTCGGCACCTTGGGACCCCATCTCGGCTCGGAGGAACGATCGATGGCGCAGGAGCTCCTCCCGTAGACGCGCGAGCGTCGCCTCGTCGAGCGTGTCGTCCGCCATCACGCCCGGACGCGCCGGCGGGCGCGGGGGTGGGACTCCTCGTAGACCTCCCGGAGATGCCGAGCGGTCACGAGCGTGTAGATCTGCGTCGTGGCCACGCTCGCGTGGCCCAGGAGCTCTTGGACCACTCGGACGTCGGCGCCGCCTTCGAGGAGGTGTGTCGCGAACGAGTGGCGGAGGGTGTGCAGCGTGACACGGCGATCGATCCCGGCCAGGCGCACGTACCGGCCGAGCAGCCGGGCGCAGCTCTGGCGCGAGAGGCGGCCGCCCCGCGCGTTCAGGAACAGCGCGCCCCGGCTGGCCACGGTCGCCAGCGCGGGGCGGCCGCGCGTGAGGTAGGCGGCCACGGCCTCGTGGGCGAACGAACCGAGCGGCACCTCCCGCTCCTTCCCGCCCTTCCCGAGCACCCGGAGGCTGCCCTCGTCCAGGTCGAGGTCGTCGACGTCCATCCCCGTCAGCTCGGAGATCCGCAATCCCGAGCCGTAGAGCAACTCGAGGATCGCTCGGTCACGGACGCCGGTGGGCGAGCTCTCCTCCGGCGCCTCGAGGAGCCGCCGCACGTCGTCCACCGGGAGCGGGCGCGGGAGTGATCGGGGCAGGCGGGGCTGCGCGACACCGGCAGCGGGATCCCGTTCCGTCACGCCCTCCCGCAACAGGAACCGGTGGAAGGACCGGACCGCGGACAGCGTCCGAGCGACGGAGGTCGCACGGTAGGGCGCGGCCTCCGGACCGTGCGTCGATGCCGAGAGCGACGCGACGAAGGACCGGACCGTTCGCTCCTCGACATCGCGGAGGGTGCGCACGTCGCGATGCTCGAGGAAGCCGACGTATCGGCGCAGGTCGCGCCGGTACGCCTCGAGCGTGTTCTCCGAGAGCCCGCGCTCCACCGTGAGGTGGTCGAGGTAGCGCTCCGCTTCCACCGCGAGCCCGTTCGGCACGGCCGCCCTCCCTCACCCGGCCCCGTCGATCAGGCTCCCGAGCGAAACGTAGGGCACCGCGTGCGCTTCCGCGACGCCCTGGTTCGTGACCGAGCCCCCCAGGACGTTGACGCCGCCGGCGAGAGCCGGGTCCGTCCGGACCGCGTCCTCGAGGCCCTTCTCCGCGATCGCCAACGCGTAGGGCAGCGTCACGTTCGTGAGCGCGTAGGTCGACGTATTGGGGACCGCGCCGGGCATGTTGCCGACGCAGTAGTGCACGACGCCGTGGACGACGTAGGTGGGATCGGAATGGGTCGTCATGCGGGACGTGGCGACGCAGCCTCCCTGGTCGATCGCGATGTCGACGATCACCGATCCGGGCCGCATCGAGGCCACCATCTCCTCCGACACGATCACCGGCGCCTTCGCTCCCGGGAGCAGGACGCTCCCGATCACGGCGTCGGCCTCGCGGACGCGCTGTTCGAGCGTGAGCCGATCCGACATCAGCGTGACGATCCTGCCGCGGTAGATCTGGTCGACGAACCGGAGCTTGTCGAGGTTCTTGTCGACCACGATCACCTCGGCCTCCATCCCCGCCGCGATCCCGGCGGCGTTCGCACCGGCCATCCCGGCGCCCAGGACGAGCACGCGGGCGGGCCGCACCCCCGACACCCCGCCCATCAGGACGCCGCGCCCGCCGGCCTCTTTCTCGAGGAACCGAGCCGCCACGTGCGGCGCCATCCTCCCCGCGACCTCGCTCATCGGGGCGAGGAGCGGAAGGCGCCCGTCGCCGAGCTGAACCGTCTCGTACGCGACGGCATCCACCTTCCGACGGATCAGCTCCTGGGTGAGCTCGGGGTTCGCGGCGAGGTGGAGGTAGGTGAAGAGGATCTGCCCTTCCCGCATCAGTGCGTACTCGGGCGCGATCGGCTCCTTGACCTTCAGGATCATGTCGGCACCACGCCACACGTCCTCGGCGGAGGACACGAACTGCGCTCCCGATCGCTTGTAGCGCTCCTCGGAGAGGCTCGAGCCGAGCCCCGCACCCTCCTCGATCAGCACCGTCTGTCCGGCGTCCACCAGCTCGCGGACCCCTTCGGGGGTGGCCGCGATGCGGTACTCGTTGTCCTTCACCTCTTTGGGGATGCCGACGATCAACCCGCGCCCCTTCCGACTCCGTGAGAGCCTACCCCGCGGTCATCCGGGCGTCGGCGAGGAGCAGTGCGACCGCCGTCTTCGCGTCGTCGATCCGACCGGCGCGGGCATCGGCCACCGCCCCGTCGAACGGCCGCCGCACGACCTCGATGCCCCGCTCCGGCTCGCGCTCCGGTCCGGCACCGGTCCTGGACCAGAACAGGTGCACCAGCTCGCTGGAGGATCCCGGTGAGGGGTGGATGGCGGCGAGGGGCTCCAGCGACACCGGGCGGAACCCCGTCTCCTCGAACAGCTCGCGGGCGGCACAGGCCGCTGGCTCCTCTCCGTGGACGTCCAGCAGGCCGGCGGGGATCTCCTCGATCGTCCGCCCGGCGCCGGCGCGGAACTGACGGACCAGCACGACGTCCCCGTCCGGCGTGATCGGGACGACCGCCGCGGCGTCTTCGGGCCGGAAGACCTCCCACGTACCGATCTCGGGCCACTCCTCCTCGTCGACGCGCACCCAGCGTCCGCGGAACAGCGGGGTCGATCGAGCCGGCTCGCGCACCCGCTAGCCGACGGCGATCCGGCGTTGCCCGGATCGCTCCACGGCGCGAGCCTTCGCCGCACCGACGAACTCGCGGAACAGCGGGTGGGGGCGCGTGGGGCGGGACCGGAGCTCCGGGTGGAACTGGCCGGCGATGAAGAAGGGGTGGTCCGGCAGCTCGACGATCTCGGCCAGACGGCCCTTCTGCGAGCTGCCGCTGATCACCAGGCCGTGCTCGCGGAGGACGTCGAGGTACGCCGGGTTCACCTCCCACCGGTGGCGATGCCGCTCCTCCACGACCTCCTGGCCGTAGCAGCGCGCGGCGAGGGTGCCGGGCTCGAGGTAGCAGGGTTGGGCGCCCAGGCGCATCGAGGCCCCGAGGTCGGTGACGTTCTTCTGCTCCGGCAGCAGATCGATCACGGGATCCGGCGTGCCGGGCGCGAACTCCGACGAATTGGCGTCCGCGAGTCCGCAGACATGACGCGCGAACTCGATCACCGCGCACTGGAGCCCGAGGCAGATCCCGAGGAACGGGACACCGTGCTCCCGAGCGAACCGGACGGCGTCGACCTTGCCCTCGACGCCGCGGATCCCGAAGCCGCCGGGGATCAGGACACCGTCGACGCCATCGAGCGCCTGCTCGGTGGCATCTCCTCCCAGGTCGTCGGACGCGATCCAGTCGATGCGCACGTCCACGCCGTGATGGATCCCGCCGTGGTTCAGGGCCTCACTCACCGACAGGTAGGCGTCGCGGAGGTTCACGTACTTCCCGACGACGGCGATCCGGACGGGATCGGTCGCCGCGCGGACCTTCGCGACGAGGTCCTGCCATTCGGAGAGGTCGGGCTCGCCGTCGATCCCGAGATGCTTGGCGAGCTCCGCGTCCAGGCCCTCCTGATGCAGGGTGAGCGGGACCTCGTAGATCGACCTGGCATCCGGCGCGCTGATCACGCCGCTGATCGGCACGTCGCAGAGGAGCGAGATCTTCTCCTTCAGGTTGCGCCCGATCGGTCGATCGCTTCGGCAGACGATCGCGTCGGGCTGGAGACCGAGGGACCGCAGCTCCTTCACGGAGTGCTGGGTGGGCTTGGTCTTGATCTCGCCCGACGGTCCGATGTACGGCATCAGCGAGACGTGCACGAACGCGCACCGGTCACGACCGATCTCGTTGCGGAGCTGGCGGACCGCCTCGAGGAACGGGAGGGATTCGATGTCACCGACCGTCCCGCCGATCTCCACGATCTGGATGTCGGCCTGCTCGGTCTCCGCGAGGGCGCGGATGCGCTCCTTGATCTCGTCGGTGATGTGCGGGATCACCTGGACCGTCTTGCCCAGGTAGTCGCCTCGGCGCTCCTTGGCCAGGACGCTCGAATAGACGGCGCCCGTGGTGAAGTTCGATCCGCGGTGGAGGTCCTGGTCGAGGAACCGCTCGTAGTGGCCGAGGTCGAGGTCGGTCTCGGCACCGTCGTCGAGCACGAAGACCTCGCCGTGCTCGAAGGGGTTCATCGTGCCGGGATCGACGTTGATGTACGGATCCAGCTTCTGGACGAGCACCTTCTGACCACGGGCTTTGAAGAGGCGGCCGAGGGAGGCGGTGGTGATGCCCTTGCCGAGTCCCGAAGCGACTCCGCCCGTGACGAAGATGAACCTCGTCTCATCGACCACGGGAAGCGACTCTAACAGACCGGATCGACCAGACCGCCCGTTGGGATCACGAAGTTGCGTCCGGGAGCCGCCCGAGGCGATCGAACCAACGGAGCGGGGGGATCGCGTCGACGGTTCTGGTGAACGTGACCGTCTCGGCGAGGACGTTGAGCCCGATCACCACCAGGGCGGCCGGCAGCAGCCAGATCTCGGGGAGCCGGCGTACGATCTCCCCTCCTGCCAGGAAACCGAGCAGGTTCGCCCCCGAATCGCCGAGCATCCCGCGCTCGCGCAGGTCGGGAGCCAGGACGGCACACGCCGCGCCCGTGCACACGAGGAGGAACGGCTTCAGATCGACGAAGAGGAGTGCGATCGCGACGACGAGGAACCCTTTGAGCGCACGGCCGGGGACGACGTCGAGGCCGTTCCAGACGTTCGTGCAGCCCGCGATCGCGAGCAAGGCGAGGAGGTTCGCCCACAGATGCTCCCGCGGGGTCCACGCCACGGTGATCGCTGCGGCGAGGACGGCGGCCCCGAGCTTCACGCTCCCGGTGGTGAGGCGGCCGGCGAGGAAGGCCCGCAGGTGGCCGCGGAGGCCGCGCTCCGCTCCCCCGAAGCCGTCGTCCACCACGCCGGCCAAGAACACGATGGCGGCCCCGAGGAGCTCGCCGGCCTGGGAATCCCGCACCCCGTCGGCGTCGATCTGTCGGGCGACCACGAGCGCGATCCCCGCCGCCCCCGCCGCCACCGCCCAGCCCAGGGTGGCGGGGATCGCGCGGCCCCGACGGTTCTCCTTCCACCAGCGTGCGCCCGCCCGGCGGGCTCCCAACCACCCGATCCAGGCGAGGGCCAGGCCCCCGGCGAACCAGGCGACCACCTCCGCAGGCTCCATCAGGGCCTCCGACGTCGGCGGAGACCGGGCACGGTGCGCGAGACGACCGCTCCGAGGATGTCCACCCCTTGACGCGCACGGTGCGCGAACCCGCGCGGGCCGCGCCCGGTGGGACGGTGCACCAGTCCATCCACCGGGATCTCGACCACCCGCAGGCCGGAGCGGACCGCGTCGATCGTCATCCCCACCTCGAGACCGAACCCCGGAGCGAGCGGGCGCACCGCCGCGAGGGCGAAGGCGGTGAGCGCGCGCTGCCCGGACAACGGCTCGCGCGCCTCCCACCCGCAGAGGCCGCGGATGGATCGGGCGGCGAACCGCTTCACGAGCCCGAACCCTCCTCCGGCCAGCTTCGGGAAGGTGGCGATCGCGACATCGGCCCTCCCCTCCCGGACCGCGACGAGCAGCGGGCCGAGGAGCGATGCGCTCTCGGCGAGGTCGGCGTCGGCGAACAGCCACACGGCGGATCCCGGGAGACGACCCAACGCCTCTTCGATCGCACGGCCTTTCCCGAGGCGACGGGATGCGCGCAGGACGGTGGCGCCGGCCAGGAGCGCGGCCGAGCTCGTCCCGTCGGTGGAGCCGTCGTCCACCACGACCACCTCGTCGACCAGCGCGTGCAGCGCGGAGACGGTGCTGGCGACGCGCTCAGACTCCTCGTACGCGGCCACCAGCGCCACGACCTGACGCTCCATCAGGCTCGGCAAGATTGCGGCGGCTCGTCGGCGCCGGGGACGAACATCATCGCGTCGCTCCCGAACCCGTAGTCCCCGCCGGGACGGAACGTGGGATCGTCGTCGGTGAGGAACCGCTCGATGCCCAGCACCATCGTGATGCCGCCGATCCCCTCGAGATCCAGGTCGTCGACGGTCACCAACGCGCAATCCGGGATGTCGGGGGACCCGCGGACCGCGGCGACGAACCCGTACGGATCGTCGGTCGGCCCCGCCGCCGTGGTCGGAACCTCCAACTCCACCAGCCGATCGGCCAGGGGGACGAGCAGCGCCTCGGGGGTGGGGAGCCCCTCGGGATCGGTCCCGCCGGCCACGACCACGACGAGCTGCCCGGGGCCACCGATCCCCAACAGCGTGGCGGGTTCGAGGTCGCGATCGGCCGTGACGAATCCCTCCTCGAGCAACTGACCGAGCACGTCGTCCTCGTTGGGGAGGATGCCCCCCGCCAGCCGGATCGCCAGCGCTCCCGCGATCCCCTGCCGCAGGTCCTCGGGATCGGCGCCGGGAAGATCGAGGATCGTCTCCAGGACGGAGGCGTTCTCCTCCACCTCGGGCTCCGCCAGGGCCCGTGTGAGCTCCAGGGTGGCGAGGACCTCGACCCCGGCGTCGTCCAGCTCCTGCACCGTCCGTTGGACCGGCCCGCTCACGCCCTCCATGACGATCACGACTGCCTCCTCACCGAGGAGCGCGTCGTCCCGGAGGGTCGGCCGGAGGGCCTGCGCGAACGCCGCGTACCGGTCGGCGAGCTCCTCCGCGGCATCTCGCTCCCGCTGCGCCTCGTTCGTGTTCCTCCGCAGTTGGCTGACGAGATCGTCTCCCACGACGAGCGTCCCCGCGAGGACGCCCAGACCGAAGGCCAGGACGACCGCCACGAGCGAGACGACGTGATAGCGCCAGGAGATCACAGGAGGGACCGGACCCAGTCGACGATCCCGTCGAACGTCTGGTCGAGATAGAGCCGGAGCGCCGGGGACGCGGCGAGCATCAGGCCGAACGCCGCCAGCACCGCCCCGACGAGCAGGAGCATGTCGCGCGGCCGAGCCCTGGCCGGATAGATCCGGGCCACCCCTTTGGCATCCATCAGGATCTCGCCCACCCGGAGTCGGACGAGGAACGTGGACGACATCCCCGGCCGGCCCTTGTCGAGGAACTCCCGGAGGTTCCCGTGGGTCCCGACCGCAACGATCAGCTCTGCGCGACGCTCGTGCGCGAGGAGGAACGCCACGTCCTCGCTCGTCCCGGCGGACCGCACCTCGACGTACGGGATCGCCAGGCGCTCCAGGCGCGCGCGGCCAGGCGCACGGCCGTCCGGGTACGCGTGTAGCACGATCTCGGTCGAGACCCGGCGGCGGCGGTGGATCAGGTCGAGCGCCCGGTCCGAGATGCTGTCCATGTCGCCGATCACGATGTGGGGCACGTACCCCGCTTCGAGCAGCGCATCGGCCCCGCCGTCCACGCCCACCAGCACCGGCCGGACGTCGCGGATGTAGGACCGGAGCGCCGCCAGATCCTCCCGGTAGCTGGTGCCGCGCACCACCACGAGGACGTGCCGGCCGGAGAGGGAGTGACCGAGCTCCGGCAGTCCCGCGCCTCCGAACAGCAGATCGCGCTCCTCGCGCATGTACTCCAACGTGTTGCGAGCGAATCCCTCGAAGCGTTCGTCGAGGGCATCACGAGCCGACTCCATCGCCTCCAGGATCGACGCACGGTCCTGCCTGATCCCGACCCCCACGAGTCGATCCCCGGAGAAGACGCGATCGTGCTCGAGACGCACCGGATCGCCCTCGCGGATCTTCTGGAGGACCAGCGTGCCGACCCGATCGACCAGGGGCACGCCGGCCTCCTCCAGGATCATCGGCCCGAGGTTGGGATAGCGGCCGCTGATCGACGGCGCGGCGTTGACCACGGCGGCCACGCCGACCCGGACGAGCGCCTCCGCCGCGACGCGGTCGAGGTCTTCATGATCGATCACGGCCACGTCCCCGGGGTCGACCCGGGTGACGAGCTCTTTCGTTCGACGATCGATCCTGGCCTTCCCCCCCGCCAGGGTGCGGGCCGCCCGACGACGATGCAGCTTGGAGGTCAGTGGTCCCTTCCCCGGCCCGGGACCGTCCCCGGCCGTCCCTCGGATGGGTTCGAGGGTAGCCGAGACCGAGCCTCAGGTGACGGCGGCCGCTCTGCCGAGGGGCGCGGACCCCTCGCGGAGTCGTTCGGCCTCGGCCAGGAGCTCCTCCGCGTGGGTCACGGCGCTCTCGCTGCCCGCGAGACCTGCGAGCATCCGCGAGAGCTCCTCGGTCCGGGTCGGACCGTCGAGCAGCTCGACCGATGCCGTGCCGCGTTCCTTGGTGACGCGGAGGTGACGATCCGCGAAACATGCGATCTGCGGCAGGTGGGTCACCACCAGCACCTGCCGACCTGCCGCGAGGCGAGCCAGGCGACGGCCGACGGCGAGCCCTGCCTGTCCCCCGATGCCGGCGTCGACCTCGTCGAAGACCAGCGTGCCGACCTCGTCGAGATCGGAGAGCACGCTCCGGCAGGCCAGCATCACCCGGGAGAGCTCGCCGCCCGACGCGGCCTTGGCCAGGGGGCGCGCGGGCTGCCCAGGGGATGCCGAGAGCCACAGCTCGGCGCGCTCGGCCCCGCCGGGACCGGGTTCGTCGAGCGGGAGGAGCCGCGCCTCGAACGCGGCGCCCGGCATGCCGAGTTCCTCGAGCTCCGAGCGGATCGCGCGGTCGAGGGCGGGTGCGGCGCGTGCACGCCCCGCGGTCACCGTGGCCGCACGCTCCCGGGCGATCGCGGATGCGGCCTCCAGCTCTCCCTCCAGCTCCACGATCCGATCGTCGGCACCGGCGAGGGTCCGCAGCTGCTCCGCGGACCGGGCGAGGAACGCCACGACCTCAGCGTCGGTGGGTCCGTATTTGCGCTGCAGCTGCTTGAGGGCCGCGACGCGCTCCCGAACGACCCCCAGTCGCTCGGGATCGGGCAGGAGGACCTCGCCGTATGTGCGGACGTCTCGAGCGAGCTCCGCGATCTCGGCGGCGAGCCCACGAGCGCGATCCGCCACCTCGCGCGCCGAAGGGTCGAGGTCCGCCGCGCTCTCCAACACGGATGCGAGGGATGCGGCGGCGTCCGCGATCCCCTCCTCACCGGTCAGGGCGTGCTCCGCCGCAGACGCCTGTTCCATCAGACGCTCCACGTGCGCCAGCCGCCCCTCCTCGGCGGTGAGCTCCTCGGTCTCGCCGTCCCGCGGTCCGACGGCGTCGATCTCGTGCACCTGATAGGCCAGGAGGTCGAGCTCGCGCTCACGGTCCCGCGCCGCCTCCTGCAGCTCACCGAGCTCGCTGGCGACGCTCCGCAACCGCTCGTACGACTCGCGATAGGTCCCGAGCCCGACCACGTGTACGTCTCCGGCGTACCGGTCCAGGAAGCCGGTCTGGACGGCCGGGGCCAGCAGGCGCTGCGACTGTCCTTGCCCGTGGTGCTCGACGAGGCCGGCGCCGAGCTCGGCCAGCGCCGACGCCGTTGCGAGCTGACCTCCGATCCGGGCTGTCGACCTCCCGTCCCGGGCGATCGACCGCGCCAGGATCACCTCACCGTCCTCCGCCCAGTCGCCGGCGCCGTCGATCGCGTCGAACCGCGCCTGGACCCGGGCGGCCGGGGCATCCTCACGGACGAGCGCGGCCGAGCCCCGCTCGCCCAGGGCGAGCAGCAGCCCCACCGTGACCATCGTCTTGCCGGCCCCCGTCTCCCCGGTGAGGACGTTCAGTCCCGGCGCGAGCTCGAGCTCGAGGTCGGCGATCACCCCGAGGCCGCTGATGTGGAGCTCGCGCAGCACGGTCGGGATGCTAA
>JBOGVC010000007.1:0-15291 GCA_050695275.1 Actinomycetota bacterium
TCCACGGGCCCGCCGGCCTGGACCTCGGCGGCGAAGGCCCGGAGGAGATCGCGCAGGCCATCGTGGCGGAGATCGTCGCGGTCAAGCGGCGCCGCTCGGGTGGCTTCCTCCGCGACCGCTCCGGACCGATCCACGACCGGCCCCGGCCGGGGACGGAAGCTCGCGCCGGTTGACGCGGTGCCGTATCAGACGGTGCCGCTGAACGTGTCGCAGTCGTTCGGGTCGCCGCCCTGGTAGCCGGTCATGAACCACCGCTGGCGTTGCAGGGACGAGCCGTGCGTCCACGCCTCCCGGTTCACTTGCCCTTGCGTCTGTTGCTGGATGCGGTCGTCGCCCACGGCCGCGGCGGCATCCAAGGCCTGGGTGATCTCATCGTCACTGAGGGATGCGAGGAACCTGGTCTCCAACGCGTTCGCGGCCCAGACACCTGCGTAGCAGTCGGCCTGGAGCTCGGTGCGGACGGCCGCGCTCTGCGGGCCTTCCCGGTCCCCGCCGATCCGATCGAGCACACCGAGCAGGTCCTGCACGTGATGGCCGTATTCGTGCGCGAGCACGTAGGCCTCGGCGAACGGACCGCCTTCGGCACCGAACCGAGCCTGCAACTCCTGGAAGAACCCGAGGTCGACGTAGATCTTCTGATCGGCGGGGCAGTAGAAGGGACCGACGTCCGCGGTCGCCGCCCCGCACCCGGTGCCCGTGGAGTCGGAGAAGAACACCGTCACGGAGGGCGTGTAGCCCTCGACGGCACCGCCCCAGTACGCCTGGATGCTGTTCACGGTGCCGATCAAGCGGCAGTCGCGGCTCTGCTCCGCGTCTTCGCCGGTCTTGCACTCCTCGATGACCTCGCCCTGTTGCTGCTGCCCCCCGACGACCACGCCCTCGAGCGACTGCAGCGCGCTCAGATCGATGTCGCCTCCGAGCAGGGTGATCAGGAGGACGACGATCACGCCAACGACGCCGGCACCGCCGCCGACCGCCATGCCGCGGCCGCCGCGCATCCCACGCATACCACGACGGTCCTCGACCTGTGTGGGGTCAAGCTTCGCACCCTTCCGGAAGTCCACGGGGGCTTGATACCCGAAGGCGTTGCGCGGGAAACGAGAAGGTCTAGCGCGGCCTCTTGAACGAGATCACCAGAGAGACAGCTCGGGAGACGGCCCAGGAAGCCAGGCCGTGCGACGACGATCCACGGGCGGAGCCTCGCCCACCGGACTACGCTTCCAGCCGATGCTGATCGAGGACGCGTTCACCGTGCGCACACCGGTCGATCGGCTCTGGGCGGTCCTGCAGGACGTGGAGGCGATCGCGCCGTGCATGCCCGGGGCGGAGCTGACCGAGGCCGTGGATGAGCGGACCTGGAAGGGCAAGGTGCTGGTGCGCTTCGGTCCGATCCAGATGGCGTTCACGGGCACGGTGGTGGTGGAAGAGCGCGATGACGAGGCACACCGCGCGAAGCTGTCCGCCAAGGGGACGGAGCAGCGAGGCAAGGGCGCCGCCACGGCGAAGGTCGAGTCGTGGCTGGAACCCGCCGGCGACGAGGGCACGACCGTCCACATCCGCTCCGACCTGACGATCACGGGGGCGGCGGCGCAGCTCTCGCGTGGCCTCCTCCCGGAGGTCTCGAAGCTGCTGACGAAGCAGTTCGCGGAGTGTCTCGAGGCGAAGCTGCACGAGGAGCCGCAGGGAGAGATGGCCCCGGTGGTGACGGCCGAGGCCGAACCGATCCCTTCGGCGACCCCTCGAGCCGTCGGTGGGTTCGGCCTCGGCCTCCGAGCCCTCTGGGCGGCGATCCGACGGTTCCTTACGCGGCTCATGGGCCGTCGACCGAACCCGTGATCTCGGGGATCGTGCTGGCGGCCGGGTCGGCGCGACGCTTCGGATCCACCAAGCAGCTCGTGCTCTTCCGAGGGCGGCCCCTCGCTCAGCACGCGGTCGATGCGCTCGCGTCGGCGGGGATCGACGAGATCGTCGTCGTCACGGGCCACGACGCCGATCGCGTGGAAGCAGCGCTCGCATTTCCCCCGCAGGGCCGCTACGTGCGGAATGCAGATCACGCGACCGGCCAGTCGTCGTCGCTGGCAGCCGGCCTCCACGACCTCGCCGATGACAGCGAGGGAGCGGTCGTCCTGCTCGCCGATCAGCCAGGCGTCACCGAGGCCGAGGTGCGTGCGTTGATCGACGCGTTCGAGCGGTCACGGAGCCGCATCGTGCGGATCGCCTACACGGACGGACCTGGGCCGGCGCTGCTGTCCCGTGAGGTCTACGCCGAGGCCGGCCACCTGCACGGTGACATCGGCGCCCGCGCGATCATGGCCTCGCACCCGGATTGGGTGGAAGAGGTCGTGGTGCCCTTCCCGGCCCCGGTCGACATCGACCGGCCGGAGGACCTGCCTGGCGCCTGAGTCGTTCCTCACACAGCTGTTTCGGCCGCGCGCGACACATCCGGACCCTTTCAGACGTCTTCTGATGGTGTAGAGAGCCAACGATGGCGGACGAGCGAGATGCGAGCGGGAGATCCGACGGCCTCGCCGAGTTGTACCGGCGCCACGCACCGGGCGGATTCCGTCTCGCCTTCCTGCTCACCGGCAGCCGGGCCGCGGCGGAGGACCTGCTTCACGACGCCTTCGTCCGCGTCGCCGGCCGGTTCCGCCATCTGCGGTTCCCCGAGGCGTTCGACCCGTACCTGAGGAGCACGATCGTGAACCTTCACATCAGCCAGCTCCGGAAGCAGCGCTCCGAACGGATGTACGTGGAGAGCAAACGCAGACGGAGCCCGAACGCCGAGGTCCTGCCCGACGTTGCTGCCCGTGAAGAGCTGTGGGACGCGCTGATGGCATTGCCGCCGAGGCAACGAGCCGCCGTCGTCCTTCGCTATTACGAGGATCTCTCGGAGCGTCAGGCGGCGGAGGTCATGGGCAGCTCGCTGGAAGCGCTGCGCTCGACCGTCGCACGCGGTATGCGAGCCCTTCGATCGGCGATCGGAGGTGAGATCGGTGCCCGACCTCGATCGTGAGGTTCGCGGACTCCTTCGCGAGCGCGCGGGCCGGGAGGAAGTCTCGCGGGAGCTTCCGATCGCGGTCCGGCGTCGCATCCGAGCGCGACAGTCCGGCGTGGTGGCGGGCGTGGTCGCGATGATCCTCGTTATCGCCGTGCCGATCGTGGCGGCCCCGGGCTGGTTCGATCGAAAGGACGACAACCGACACGGCGAGACTACGAACCCCGTGACCAGCACGGTTTACGGCGTCTCGATCACGTTTCCAGACGACTGGACGCTCCTGCAGCTGAACGATCGGCTGGAGATGGGCGGAACGGAGACCTCGAGTCTGCTCCAGCTCTCCAACTTCGATCCGCTCGACGGCCGGACCTGGGTCTGCCCGCTACCGGGCGGGTCGATCCCGGAAGGGGGCGTCATCCTCTTCGTCCAGGAGCTCCTCAACTGGGATCGGTCGGTCCCACTCTGGCCCGTCGAGCTCTCGAGCGGCTCCGCGACCTTCGACACATGCGGTCGACGGATGGCCCGGTGGCAGGTGGACGGTCGGACGTTCGAGGCTGGCGTGGTGGGCGACCTCGATGGCCCTGCATATCGACACGTCGTCACCGCGTTCCGTTCGATGGCCTTCGAGCCACCAGACGACGATCCGCCGATCGGCAACGACACGACCACCACGGATCTCGCCTACGTTGTCGCTTCCGGACGCGAGAACGGCGAACCCTGGAACCTCCTCGCGTTCCGGTACCGCGACATCTCTGACAACGTCCTGTGCATCCTCCTCGACCCGATCGGCCCTCGGCAGGGCAGCTGCTTGCCGAATCCGGTCCAGAACTACCCGTTCGCATTCGAGCTCTCGGCAGAGGAGGTCGGCGGAACCCTGTTCGCGTTCGGGAAAGCTCCCCTCGATGCCGCGGACATACGGACGCTCACGGGACGTTCGCTCCATCTCGAGCGACTCCCAGCGGGACTTCGCTTCCCCTTCGCGACATTCATCGGCCCAGCCGACGCGGTAGCTGCGGATGGCACTCGGCTCGTCGAGGTCCAAATCATCGATGCGGCGGATGCATCCCTGGATCGACAACAGTGGATCGAGAGCGGCGACCGGGATGGCCCAGACGTCATCGCGTTCGATCATGCCATCGGAGATCTCTGGTGGATCGCTCACGAGGAAGACTCGATCACCCTGAAGTCACGGAAGGGCGTCCTCGAGTCGATCTCGGCAGGGAACCTCCCGGGCGGTGAACACCTACGGGTCGCCTCCCACACGTTCACGGATGAACTGTCGAGCGGAACTGAGTACGAGACGGTCGTGTTCGGCGTCAGCTCGAGCGTCGCCGATCAGGTCACGCTGGTGCTCACGACGGGAACAGCACAACATGCTTCCGTCCGGATCCTTGCCCATCAGATCGAGGGGCCGAACCTGTCAGAGCTGCGTCACGTCTTCTGGGCGACCGTGCCAGGGGCGGTTCGCGGCGAGATCGTGGCCGTCGACACAGGGTGCTTGGTTCTCGCGAGAGAGCCGTTCCGACCCGACACGCCGCCGCCATCGCTTCCGTCCCCACCGCCGGAGCCCGAGCTGCCCTGCATCGGTCCGTGACGCCGGGAGCTCAGCCGCGGCGGAGGCGAACCATCGTTCGCTCGTTGGGCTGCTCGAAGCCGAACCGCGCGTAGAGGCTGTGCGCATCGCGGGTGTTGAGGAACCAGGCGAGATCACGGTGCGCCGGATGCTCAACGGCCTCGCGGACCAGCTCCACGCCGAGCCCGTGCCCTCGGTGACCCTCGAGGACGAAGACGTCTCCGAGCCACGCCATGCTCGAGCCGTCCGACACCACGCGTGCGAACCCAACCTGGTCCCGACCGTGATACGCGCCGATCACCCTGGCCGACTCCCGCACGAGTCGTTCGATCGTGGCTCGATCGCGACCGGGCACCCAGTAGGCCTCCTCCGCCAGGTACCGGTGCACCACATCAACGTCGATGCGGGCGCGATCGTCGTCGAGCTCGTAACCATCCGCGAGCTCACGGCGCATCAGCAGCTGCTGCCGAGCCGCCGATGCTCGAGCGCGGGGAGGACGCGACGCACGCGCCGGAGCTCCGCGACGTCCAGATCGGCGAACCAGACGCCGGTCCCCTCCTCCGGCACCTCGACCAAGACGTCACCCCACGGGCCGACGATCATCGACCGCCCGTAGGACCGCCGTGGCTCCTCCGGCGGGCCGAACTCGCCCCACTGCGCCGCGGCCGCCACGAAGCACTGGTTCTCGATCGCCCGCGCTCGCAGGAGAACTTCCCAGTGCGCGACACCGGTCTGCTGCTGGAACTGTGCGGGGACCACGAAGAGCTCCGCGCCGAGCGTCATGAGCCCGCGGTACAGCTCGGGGAAGCGGAGGTCGTAGCAGATCGACAGGCCGATCCGCAGGTCCTCCGTCGCGTGGGTCACGAGCTCGGTTCCCGCTCGATACGTGGCGGATTCCCGGAACGGGGGCTGCCCCTCGAGATCCACGTCGAAGAGATGGATCTTCCGGTAGCGCGCGACGAGCTCGCCAGACGGGTCGAAGAGCGGAGAGGTGTTGAAGAGGTGATCCCCGTCCCGCTCCGGGACGCTCCCTCCGGCGATCCACAGCTGCCCCCGAGCAGCCGCCTTGCCCAGCATCTCGACCGAGGGGCCACCGGGGACCGGCTCCGCGATCTCCGGGAGACGAGCCTCGGGACCGAGGTACGGGAAGAGCTCCGGGAGGATCGCGAGGTCGGCGTCGGCGTCGGCCGCCTCCTCCAGCAACCGTTCCGCCTCCGTCAGGTTGGCCCCGACATCGGTTCCGGACCGCATCTGGCAGACGGCGAGCCGCATCGCGGCAGTCTACGGGCGCCTCGGGAACGACATCCGGCGAAGGAGGAACAGCGAGCGGTGCTCGGATTCAGCGGTCGAGGAACGCCTCGAGCTGGTCCATGAAGGTCTCCACCGCGATCGGTTTGGAGAAGAAGCCGTCGAAGCCCGCAGTCAGCGCCTTCTCACGCTCCCCGACCGCAGCGAACGCCGTGAGCGCGAGGACCGGGACAGCGTTCGACACCTCCCGCCGGATCGTGGCCAGCGCCTCGTAGCCGTCCACGCCCGGCATCTGCAGATCCATCAGGACGAGGTCGGGTATCGAGACGACCACGGCGTGCACGGCCTCCTCGCCGTTGCGCGCGAACTCCGGCTCGTGGTCCCGAGCGCGGATCAAGTAGCCCACGAGGTCGCGCTCGGCCTCCGCATCGTCGACGACGAGGATGCGAGCCATCAGTTCCTGCCGGGCTCGGACAGCGAGGGCGACCCTGCGCTGCGGACGAAGGCCTCGATCACGTTCGGCACGGTTGCAGTCTCCCGTACGCCCCCTCCGCCCGGAACCGTGCTTTCCTCCGGGTCCCCCCTCCGTAGGGAACACGGACGGGTCGGCTTCGTCGATCGCTCCGGGTGCCGGGTCGATCTAGCCTCCGGGCCGGGCATCCTCGCGGTCGAGGAAGGCCTCGAGCTGATCCATGAACGTGGCGGGCGTGATCGGCTTGGAGAAGTACCCGGCGAAGCCGGCCGACAGAGCCTTCTCACGGTCACCTACGGCCCCGAACGCCGTGAGGGCGATGATCGGGCACAGGTCGGGTCGCTTGGCCCCACGGAGCGCCTCGAGCGCCTTGTACCCGTTCATGCCGGGCATCTGGATGTCCATGAGGATCAGGTCGGGCATGGAATCGAGCGCTCTCTCCACGGCTTCTTCTCCGCTCGTGACCGACACGGCCTCGTGACCACGGGCGCGGAGCAGGTAGCCCATCAGCTCCCTGGCGGGCGGCGAATCGTCCACGACGAAGATGCGGCTCACGATCGGGAGCCCCCCGGGAGCAGGACCGTGCAGGTCGTGCCCTGCCCGACCTCGCTCTCGACGGAGATCTCCGCCCCCAACAGGTCGGCGAACCGCCGGCTGAGGAACAGGCCGAGGCCGATGCCCGTTCGGCGCGGATCGTTGGTGGAGGCCGCCCGGTCGAACGGTTGGAACAGCATCGTTCGATCATGTTCGGAGATGCCGGCGCCGGTGTCCATCACCGCGATGGCCAAGCGACCCGTTTCGGCCCCCGCACGCACACGGACGGACACTCCCCCGGTCTCGGTGTACGTCAGGCCGTTCGCGACGAGATGTCCGAGGATCCGACCGAGGATCCTCGGATCGGTGTGCCATCGATCGGGCCCCGAGAGGTCGACGTCAAGGGTGAGTCCCCGCTCCTCCGCCTGGGCCGAGAACGTGGACCGGACCTCGTCGAGGAAGGGTCCGAGGATCGTCGTCTCGGCGTGCACCTCGACGACACCCGCTTCGAGGCGTGCCAGCTCGAGGACCTGGTCGATCAGGCGGAGCATCGTCCCGCCGGCCGAGCGGATCTCCGCGAGCTGTTGCCGCTGGGTCTCGTTCACGGGGCCGGGCAGCTCGAGCAGGAGGAGGTCACTGAACCCGATGATCGCGGTCAAGGGGGACCGGAGGTCATGTCCCATCCGGACGACGAGCCCATCGAAGCTCACGGGGCTCGTTCGTCACCTCTCACGACCGGCGGCCCTCCATCCTTCCCCGTCCCGCTCTCGCTCGCCTCGATCGCCGCGGCTGCGCGCACCAGGTCGGCACGGCTCCGCACACCCAGCTTCCTCTGGATGTTGGCGCGGTGCGACTCGACCGTCCGAGGCGACAGGTAGAGGAGCGTGGCGATCTCGGGATTCGTATGTCCGATCGCGAGGAGCGAGAGGACCTCCCGCTCGCGCTCCGTGAGCGCCGCGACGGGATCCGCGTACGTGGCGGCCCTCGAGCTGTGCCCTGCGAGGAGCGCTCCCAGCGCGGGTTGCACGTAGGACTCGCCCCTGAGGATCCGCGAGATCGCATCGGGGAGCTCCGCCGCGGCGGCTCCCTTGAGCAAGTAGCCCTTGGCGCCCGCCTCGAGCGCTCGTCGGACGTCCGCCGGGCTGTCGACCATCGACAGCACGAGGATCAATGTGCTCGGGAACCGATCGACGAACGCCTCGACGACGGAGACGCCGCGGATCCCGCCCATCGACAGGTCGGTGACGATCACGTCGGGGTCGCGGTCGAGCACGACGGCGAGCGCGTCCTCGGCGGAGGATGCTTCCGCCACCACGGTGACGTCGGCCTGCGACTCCACCAGCATCCGGATCCCGGCTCGGACCACCGCGTGGTCGTCGACGAGCATCACGGTCGGGCGTTCGCTCACTGGCCGCCCTCCACCTCGCCCGGACCGGGCGACACCTCGGGGGCGGGCACCACCAGGGTGACGGTGGTTCCCTCCCCGGCTCGTGACCGGATCTCGAACTCGGCGCCGATCAGCGCCGCGCGCTCGTTCATCCCCGCCAATCCCACATGGTGTCCGTTCTCCGATTCGACGGAGGTGAGCTCGAACCCCGGACCCGTGTCGCGCGTGACCACCTCGATCCGATCGTCCGCGTACCGCAGCGTGAGGGAGGCATCCGCCTTCGGCGCATGCTTGACGATGTTGCTGAGGGTCTCCTGCGCGATCCGGTACATCGTGGCCTCGACATCCTCCCCCAGGCGGCGCGATTCCCCGTGGAGGACGAAGTCGATCGGTTTCCCTCGCCGTTCGCCGGCCGCCTCCGTGAGGCGATGGGTCGCATCGACGAGACCGTCCTCGAGCTCCAGCGGCCGGAGATCGAAGATCAATCGGCGGATCGCTTCCGCGGCCTCCGTCGCCATGGACCCGATCCGCTTGACCGTCTCCTGCTCCTCGCCCGTCGTCGTGAGCTCCAACGATGCGGCGAACAGCGACATCCCGGTGAGCACCTGCGCGAGATCGTCGTGCAGCTCCCGGGAGACGTGGGCACGTTCCTCCTCCTGCGTGGTAAGGATCCGTCCGAGCAATCGGGACCGGTCGGCGTCCACCGCCTTCAGGAGGTCCTCGGCGCGCATCCGCTCGAGGAACGAGCCGAGAACGTTCGTGATCGCCTGGAGGAAGTACACCTCGCTGTCTTCGAACGCGATGGCCTTGTCGGAGGCGGCGAGCAGCACACCGATCGGCCGGGCGCCCACGCGGAGCACGACGGACGCGCTCGCTCGGGCGCCATGGTCGCTCAGGAACGATGGGAACGAGCGAGCGACCTGGGGAGCGGGCTCGGGGAGGACGATCGGCTCGCCGCTCGTGAGCGTGGACCACAGCAGGCTCCCGGGCTCGGGGGGGAGCTCGAGGAAGCCGACCAGACCGGCACGCCATCCCGCGCCGTAGGCGAGGCGGAGCTTCGCGGCTTCGATGGCAACGGTCTCGTCGAGGACGAGGAACAGCCCGGAGAACGGCAGGTCGAGGGTCCTGGCGACGATGTGCGCGGCCTCATCCATGAGCGGCTCGGCCCCGGCGTTCGCCAGCGCGCGCATGCCGAGCTCCGCGACCGCCGCTTGCTGCCGCACGCGCTGTCCAAGCTTGCGCTCCGCGTCACGTCGCTCGGTGAGATCACGCGTGACGCGTGCTACGCCCACGAGTGCGCGGTGCTCGTCCCAGATCGGCGTCGTGACGACGTGTCCCCAGAAGCGGCTCCCGTCCTTGCGGACCCTCCATGCCTCGTGCTCCGAGGGACCGTGCTCGATGGCGAACCTCAGGTCGTTGAGGGCCTCGCCACGGTGCCGCTGATCCTCGGGATCGAACATCGCGACGTTCTTCCCGACCGCCTCCCCTTCGGTGTAGCCGAAGAGTCGCTCCGCCCCCGGGTTCCACGCGACGATCGTGCCGTCCGCGTCGAGCATCACCATGGAGTGGTCGGAGACGCTCTCGATCATCAAGGCGCTCCGTCGCTCGCTCTCGACCAACGCTTCCTCGGTGGCCTTGAGGTCGGTGATGTCGGAGAGCATCCCTTGCCAGAAGAGGACCTTCCCGTCGTCATCGCGGACCGGAGACACCTCGTCGCGGACCCACACCACCCTGCCGTCCTCGGAACGGAACCGGTACTCCTCGACCGAGCGCCGCTCCTCGATGCAGGCCGCGTCGACTCGGGCGAGGAGCCGCTCCCGATCCTCCGGATGGATCCGTGTGATCCAGTAGAAGGGCTGCTCCACCCATCGCTCGGCGGGCACGCCGAGCATCCGTTCTACCTGGGGGCTCACATAGCTCATCGCCGGGGGCCTGCTGCCGTCATGCGTGTAGACGACCACCGGCAACTGCTCCACGATGCGCCGGTACCCCTCGCCGTCGCCGGCCTCGATCGGGGCGCGCTCCTCCGTTCGCTGTGGATCCCGTTCTTCCACCCCGGCCCCCTCGGCCGCACGGACTCCACCGCCGTCCGCGACCTACGCCGTTTCGGGTACGAGCATATGCTCGCGCGTCGGTCGCGAGAAGTCGCATCCCCGGATGGGTTCGGAAGCAACGCTTCTTGAACGGCGGTTCAGAGATGGGCACGTCCCGGAGAGGCTGCACCGAAAGGGAACTCAGCGCCCAGCGTCGGCGAGCGCCGTCCGGATCACGTCCAACACCCCGGGGTCCTCGAGGCTCGAGAGGTCTCCCGGGTCCTCGCCGAGGGCAGCCGCCCGGATCGCCCGCCGGACGATCTTCGCGCTGCGCGTCTTCGGGAGCTCCGCAACGAAGACGACCTTGGAGGGCAGGAACGATCTGCCGAGATGGTCCGCCACCACGTTCCTGAGGGCCCTCGCGAGGCGGGTATCGGCCTCCTCGCCGGGCCGGACCACCACGAAGCACCAGATCGCCTCGCCCTTGAGTGGGTGCGGCACCCCGATCGCGGCGGACTCCGCCACCGCCGGGTGCGACGCCAGCGCGCTCTCCACCTCGGCCGGCCCGAGACGTTTCCCGGCGACGGACAGGGTGTCGTCCGACCGCCCGTGGAGGAACCAGAATCCGTCCTCGTCACGCGTGGCCCAGTCGCCGTGGAGCCAGACACCGGGGAAGCGACGCCAGTACGTGTCGAGGTACCGCTCCGGGTCGCCCCAGATGCCTCGCGTCATCGCCGGCCAGGGTTGGCGGCACACGAGCTCCCCCACCTCCCCCGCCGCGACCGGGAGGCCGGCCGGATCGACGATGTCGACGTCCATCCCGAGCGCGGGGCCTCGGAGGGTGCACGGCTTCAGGTCGGTGATCGGCAACGGCGAGAGGAAGCAGGCCCCCACCTCCGTGCCGCCGCTCAGGTTGATGATCGGGAGGCGCGAGCCACCGACCTCCCGATGCAACCAGAGGTACGGGTCGGGGTTCCACGGTTCACCCGTCGACGCGAGGACCCGAAGCGAGGACAGGTCGTGTCGACGGACGTGCTCGGTTCCCGACGGGATGATCGCGCGGATCAGCGTCGGCGACACCCCGAGGGTCGTGATGCGGTGCCGCTCGACCAGCGACCAGAGTCGGTCGGGCGCCGGATGCGTGGGCGCGCCGTCGTAGAGGAACACGGTCGAGCCGAGCGCGAGCGCGCCGACGATCTCCCAGGGCCCCATGATCCAGCCGAGATCGGTGACCCAGTGGAGGGTCTCCCCGGGATGCAGGTCAGCCTGATAGGCAACCTCCGACGCGATCTTCACGAGGAAGCCGCCGTGGACGTGCAGCACACCTTTCGGTCGCCCGGTGGTGCCGCTCGTGTAGCCGATGAAGAGCGGGTGCTCGCTCTCCAACGCCTCGGCGGCGAGCGGTTCGCCTGGGACCGCCGCGACCACGGTCGACCAGTCGCGCTCCCCCGCCGCGGGGCCCTCCCCCGCGTGCCGCAGCACGATCGTCTCCCTGACCGACGGCACGCGGGCGAGGGCCCCGCGCACCGCCTCGAGCATCGGGACGGCGCGGCCCTTCCGTGGGAACGCGTCGGCCGTCAGGAGCACCGACACGCCGGCGTCCTCCAGCCGGACCGCGACGGCATCCGGCCCGAACCCGCTGAAGATCGGCACCCAGATCGCCCCGATCTTGGAGCAGGCCATCACGGCAGCGACCGTCTCCGGGATCATCGGCAGGAAGATCCCCACGACGTCCTTCGACCCGACCCCGAGATCGAGGAGCGCCCGGGCGAGACGGTCGGTCTCCCGGCGCAGCTCGGCGTAGGTCCACGTCCGCGTGTCGCCGCCCTCGCCTTCCCACACCACGGCGGGCGCGTCCGGGGTCGCGACGGACCATCGGTCCACGCATTGCTGCGCGAGGTTGAGCCGCCCGCCGACGAACCACGTCGCCCATTCGACACCGCGGGAGGTGTCGAGCACCTGCTCGTACGGTTCCAGGAAGTCGATCTCGAGATCTTGGACCACCGCGGCCCAGAACCATGAGACGTCCTCCACGGAGCGCCGGACGAGCTCGTCGTACGTGCCGATCCCGTGTGCGCGCATGAAGCGGGTGACGTTGGCTCGCTCGACGTAGTCAAGCGTCGCCGACCAGGTGATGTCGCTCACGCGGCCACGATACGGCGCGCGGGGTGCGTTCCGAGTGCGTAGCTGGGTGCGGAACCCTCGCCCCTTCGGTATACCTTCGAGGGATGGGAGCCATGGGGCACCGCGTGGGTGTGGCCGGGGTGGGCTGGTCCGGCTTCTCCCCGACGACGCGAGGCGTCTCCTACAAGGAGCTGATGTTCGAGGCTGCCACCGGCGCCTACACCGATGCCGGGCTCGACCCTCGCGGCGAGATCGACTCCTTCGTGTGCTGCTCCGAGGACGTCGAGGAGGGCACGAGCATCTTCGACGAGTACGTGCCCGACCAGCTCGGCGCGGTACAGCGGCCGGTCCAGACGGTGGCCGCGGACGGGCTGTTCGGCCTCGCGACGGCGGTGATGCTGATCCGCAGCGGCGTCGCGTCGACGGTGGCCGTCGAGTCGCACTCGAAGGCGAGCGACGTCGTCTCCCTCGGCCGGGTCGACCGGTTCGCGATGGACCCCGTCCTGAACCGGCCGCTCGGCGTGTCGGCCACCGCGCTCGCCGGCCTCGAGATGCGCCGCTGGTTGCACGTGACCGGCCGGTCCGAGGGCGAGTGCGCCGATGTCGCGGCCCGCAACCGCGCGCACGCGGCGACGAACCCGCGCGCGTCGTACGCGGACGTGCGTGACCCCACGCCGATGTTCGATCCGCTCACGCGGGAGCAGATCGCGGAGCCCACGGATGGGTGCGTCGTGGTCGTGCTCACGAACGAGGAACGGGCGCCTGCGGGCGGCGTCTTCATCGATGGCATCGGGTGGAGCCAGGATGCCCCCTCGGTGGAGAGCCGCGAGTGGGATCGCGCCGCCGCCGCAGAACGCGCCGCCCGTGCCGCCTACGATCGCGCCGGGATCGAGCCGCGGGACGTGGAGCTGGCCGAGGTCGACGACACGTTCGCGTACAAGCAGCTGCAGCACCTCGACGCGCTCGGCCTCGCCGGCCTGGCCGATGACCACGTCAACGTGAGCGGCGGTGCGCTCGGCGAAGGGCACCTGCGAGAGGCGAACGGCCTGGCCCGCGCACTCGCCGTGATCGAGCGGCTCCGCTCGGGCGATGCCGGGGTCGGCGTGGCGCAATCCTGGCGCGGGGTCCCCTCCACGTCGGCGGTGGTCGCGGTGATGCGGCGATGAGCCCCCGCGTCGCCGTCGTCGGCGCCGGGATGTCTCGGTTCGTCCGCAGGGCGCAGGAGACCGGCAAGGAGCTCTCGTGGATCGCGACACGGGAGGCGCTCGCCTCGTGCGAGCTGAAGCTCGCGGACGTCGACGCCGTCTGCCTCACGAGCGCCCCCGACGCGTTCGACGGCGTCCATCGCAAGGGTGACTACCTCGCCGACGGGGCCGGCGCCTGGGCCAAGCCGTACATGCGAACCTACGTCGGCGGGGGCAGCGGGGTCTTCACGGCGATCCAGGGCTGGTACACCGTCGCCTCCGGGCTCGCGGACGTGGTCGTGTGCGTGGCTGAGGAGAAGATGTCGTCCTGCCAGCCCCATCCGCAGGGCGCGTTCCTCACGATCTTCGACAACATCATCAAACGTCCGCTCGGCCCGAACCTGCTCTGGATCTTCGCGCTCGAGATGCAGCGATACATGCAGGCCTACGGATTGGACAAGCGCGACATCGCGCAGGTGGCGGTGAAGAACAAGCGCAACGCCGCCGACCATCCGGCCGCGCTGCTCGGACAGGCGGACATCACGGTGGAGGACGTGCTGGCGAGCGAGACCCTGGCCTGGCCGGTCCAGCGGCTCGACGTCTCACCGATCTCCGACGGTGCGGTCGCGATCGTGATGGCGTCGGAGGACGCCGCGAAGAAGCTCACGGACCGTCCCGTCTGGGTCCAGGGGGTCGGATGGAACCTCGACACCACGTACTGGACGAACCGTGACCTCGCCTACCCCGAGTACGTGGAGAACGCCGCGCGGATGGCGTACGCGATGGCGGGCGTGAACGAGCCTCGCAAGGAGATCCACGTCGCGGAGCCGTACGACCCGTTCGATTACAAGGAGCTCCATCATCTGGAAGGACTCCTGCTCTTCGATCGGGGCAAGGCGCCCGAGGCGGCGGCGGCCGGCGTGACCGCTCGGGACGGCGACCTGCCGTGCTGTCCCTCCGGCGGGCTGCTGGGGGTCGGGAACCCGATCGCCGCGGCGGGTCTGATGAAGATCGCCGAGCTGTATTGGCAGCTGCGGGGCGATGCGGGCGAGCGGCAGGTTCCGGGAACGCCCGAGCGCGGCGTCGCCCAGGCGTGGGGGGACCTGATGCAGGTGGGAACGGTGGTCGTTATGGGACGTAACGCCGTATCGCGCACCTCCGGTCCGTCGGTATCAGCCAGCGATACGGCGGCTGCGACGTCGCTCCCGGTCGTCCAGACACCGCCGTACGCCACCGCGGGACATCCCCTGTCCGACGCGCAGTTCCGCGGGGCCGTTGGCGCGGTGGATCACGCCGTGGACGCCCGGTACGAGTGGGACGCCGGCATTGCCGTCGGCCGGTTCCTCGATGGTCTCGCCGAGGGGAGGATCCTGGGCCGCGAGTGTCGCGGCTGCGGCCGCGTCCTCGTCCCGCCCCGCATGTTCTGCGAACGGTGCTTCCGGGGGACCGACTCATGGGTCGACGTTCGCCACACGGGCAGCGTGGAGACCTTCTCGATCTGCCACGTCGCGTGGGACATGACCCCGCTCGACGAGCCGCAGCTTCCGGCTGTGATCTCGATCGATGACTCGGACGGCGGTTTCCTCCACCTCCTCGGCGAGGTCGCGCCCGACGAAGTTCGCGCGGGGATGGCCGTCGAGGCGGTATGGAAGCCCGCGGTCGATCGCACCGGCTCGATCCTGGACATCGCCTACTTCCGCCCACGGGCGACGGGGGACTGACACCGTGCTGGAGAAGCTCG
>JBOGVC010000008.1:0-7489 GCA_050695275.1 Actinomycetota bacterium
AGCTGGAACCGGCGAGCATCGAGTCCGGTGGTCTGACGGCGGGCAGGCCCGTCGACCGACCCGACGAGCGCCTGGATCTCGACCGCGAGGGCCCGTCGCCCCGCCATCGGGAGGGCAACGGCCGACCCGGGCACCCCCACGCCCTCGAGGAGCAGGGCGGACGGATCCGTCTCGCGCAGCCCATCCGTCCCCATCTCGAACCAGGCGGACTCGCCCTCGGCACCGAACCGGTTCTTCCCACCGGAGAGCACGCGGAGGCCGGATCGGGCGTCGCCCTCGAACAGGAGCACGACGTCGACCGCGTGCTCGAGCGCACGAGGGCCGGCGAGATCGCCGTCCTTGGTGACGTGGCCGGTCATGACGACCGCGATCCCTTCCTCCTTGGCCATGCCGACCAGGGCGTCCGTGCAGTTCCGCACCTGTGCCACGCCACCCGGCATCTGAGGCGCGGATGGATCGCGGACCGATTGGATCGAGTCCACCGCGAGGAGGAACGGGCGCCGTTCCCGGGCGGTGGCCAGCACGGCGCGGAGGTCACGGCCCGGAGCGAAGGCGACCGCATCCCCCGCCACGCCGAGCCGGCGCGACCGGGCGGCGACCTGGCCATGGGACTCTTCGCCGGACACGAGCAGGCACTCGCGGTCGTCCGCGGAGAGGCGCGCGAGAAGCTGGAGCAGCAGCGTGGACTTCCCGATCCCCGGCTCCCCCGCGAGGAGGATCACCGAGGCAGGGACAAGCCCCCCACCGAGTACCCGGTCGAGGCCCGCGATCCCGGTGGACACGCGGGGTTCGAGGGCGGCGCTGCTTCCTCCCAGCATGACGACGGACCCACCGGGCCCCGCCGACCCTCCGGCGGCGCTCTCGATCGTCCCCCACGCCGCGCACCCGGGGCACCGACCGACCCACTGCGCAACCTGCTGCCGGCACTCCGAGCACGCGAAGACCGTCCGGGGCCGTGGCATGGTGCGGACGCTAACCGGGGGGTCTGACACCCCTGTCGGGAGCGGTGTCGGCGGCGGCGGCTACCTTCCTCTGATTAGGACCATCGGCCCGGATCCGCGGCCGGCGGTGTGAGATCTGACCCCGCAGCTACGAGTTGCGTCAGACATGCCGATACCTGTCGTGACGAAGGAGGCACGGTCGTGGAGGTCGTTCCGATCGACGGCGGAGACGCCGGATGGGACCGGGATCCCGACGGGCCTGCGCTCGGTCCGGCCGAGAGGCTCGCCGAGTCGGTCGAAGACCCCACCGAGCCGCCCGAGTTCCCCCTCGTCCTCGTGACCTGGCGCGACGCGTGGTTCGACTTCGAGGAGCCGGATCCCGAGGACGTCCGGGCCGACTACCTGGTCAACACCGTCGGATACCTGGTGCGGAGAGGCCCACGCTTCGTGTCGGTCGCCCAAGAGATCCTTCCCGACGGCGACGGGTTCCGTGCGGTGACGCACATCCCCGTCGCGGTCGTCGAATCCATCGCACCGCTGCACGGCGCCGACGGTGCCGGGATGGATGACGTGCTCGCCCTGTGAGGGCGTATACTCGGCCGGCTCGGCGCGATCGACGCGCCGACCACGAAGAAGGAGGGATGTGCCATGACTGCCCACACGGTCACCGTCAGCGCGCAGCGTCCCTCCATCTCCCGCTGAGCCGCTCGGCTCCCACGCGGTAGCTCCCCAAGGACGCGGCGTCGCCCATGTCCGCATCCCTGCGAACGCCATCATCCCGACGAAGGGGGCACCCGCGTTGCATGACGAAGTCTTCGAGCACTTCCTCGACGAAGGGCTCATCGAACGGGTCATCCGGCCCATCAAGAGTGGCAAGGAAGCGAGCGTGCACCTCGTGCGCGCGAACCCGCGCACGACCGGCGAAGACCTGGCGGCACTGAAGATCTACCACCCGCTCGACCGTCGGGACTTCCGAGACGAGTCGCTCTACCGCGACGGCGAGTTCATCAAGGAACGGCGGATCCGCGTCGCGCTGGAGAAGAAGACGCGGTTCGGTCGTGAGGTCCAGGGAGGGATCTGGGTCGGCCGCGAGTGGGAGACCCTGCGTGCGCTGTTCTCCGCGGGCGCTCCCGTCCCCCGGCCGATCGAGGCGACCGAGAACGCGATCCTCATGTCGTACATCGGTGACGAGGACGACGCCGCGCCGCAGCTCCACCGATATCGACCATCCGGTGAGGAGGAGATCGAGGATCTGCTCGAGCAGTGCATCCGCGTCGTGGAGCGGATGCTGTTCCACGACGTGGTCCACGGGGACCTCTCGCCGTTCAACATCCTGGTCTGGGACGGGCGGGTCTGCGTGATCGACCTCCCGCAGGCCGTCGACCCGAAGAAGAACCGTCATGCCGCGGCCCTCCTCGCACGTGACGTCGAGCGCGTGTGCGCCTACTTCGAACGGCTGGGCGTGTCCCGCGACGCCTCTCGGGTGGCCGAGGATCTCTGGACCGCGTGGACGTTCGCCGATCTGATCCCGGAGGAGCTCCGGGCCACGTTGGAGGTGGATCCGTCCTCGGCATGACCTCAGCGGCGTGACGAACGTCACACCTCGTTCGTTACTTCCGTCGCAGCGGAACCGATCCACGGCGTGTCTTGATGGCGTCGACGAACACGAGGGGGGTCACCAGATCGCTCCCTCGAGGATCCGCGAGCAGAGGAGGTCGCGATGAGCGCCGAGGCACAGACCCTCGCAGCACCGGCACGACCGATCGCTTCGTACGTCCTGACGATCGTCCTGACCCTCGGGATCGGAGCGGCCGCAGGCAGCCTGATCACACGAGCGGTCGCCTCCGACACGCCGGCGGTCGCCGAGCAGGTCGTCGGGATCGCCCCGTGGGACCAGCAGAAGCTCGACGCGATGAGTGGCCGGCAGCAGGCGGAGACCGCTCAGGTGGACGGCCCCGGGATCGCGCCCTGGGACCAGGGCAAGCTGGACGCGGCGGAGGGGCTGCAAGCGTCGGCCGCTCGCCCGGCCAACAGCTAGACGTCGAGGCGGGTCCGGTCGGCCGCACCGCCGGCCCGGACCCGCATCGACTTCCGCACCCTCCGAGGCGTACCGTGCCCGAAGTCCGTTGGGAGGGGGAGTTCGGTGCAGCGAGATCACCGTCCCGCCGTGGAGGGGACTTCCTCGTTCACGTGTTCGACCCCACGACCGGCGAGGCCGCGGCAGCCCGGCCAGGGCCTTCGGCGTACGCTCGCCGGGTGGCCCGACGCTCGTCTTCGCGCCTAAACGAAGCTCGCTCGGCGAGCATCCATGGGGCCGTGCAGACCGGGGACAACGTCGTGGAGCTCCACGGAGGGCGCCCCACGTCCGCGGCCCCGCTGAGCTTCGACGACCTGTTCCTTGACCAGCACGATCGCTTGTACCGGGCGCTGTACTTCATCACCGGGAGCTCGGCCGACGCCGAGGAACTGATGCAGGACGCGTTCCTGAAGCTCTGGGAACGGTGGGACAGGATCCACACGATCGATGACCCCGTGGCGTATCTGTTCCGGGTCGCGATGAACGGCTTCCGGATGCGCGCTCGACGGGCCCGTGTAGCGGCCCGACGGGTCGTGCACTTGGAGCCGATGCGCGACCCGTACGACGACATCGAGCTCCGCGACGACGTCCGGCGCATGCTGCTGGGGCTCCCGCCCCGCCAACGCGCGGCGCTCGTCCTTACGGAGATCTTCGGATACAGCTCCGAGCAGGCCGCCCGGATCCTCGGCATCCGAGCGACGACCGTGCGCGTACTCGCTTCGCAGGGGCGAGCGACGCTCAGGGCGAGATGAGGAGAGCCGGATGCCAGACGTGAAGGAGCTCTACGACCTGGTCACGAAGCAGAGACCGCCGGACGCAGGCGCGCTCGAGCGCCAGCGCACCCGGCAGGTCCGGACGATGCGGAACCGCAAGGTCGGTGCGTTCGCGGTCGCGGCGGCGATCGGCATCGCGGCCGTGGCGGTGATCCTCGGAACGCGCCAGGGACCGGAGGTGACGGATGTCGGCACCGATGTGACGCCGTCGCCGGAGGAGGTGGCCACGGGTTTCGTCGAAGCGTACGGCGCCCTCGACGCGGACCGAGCGGTCAGCTATCTGGCCAGCGACGCCGACGTCTCCTCCTTCGTTGGGTGGTTGGGCGAACAGGGTGGAGATGGGCCCTTGGACGAATTCCGACTCGCCTTCTCCCTGCTCGCCGCCCAGGGCTATTCGCACACGCTCGACTCCTGTGTGGAACGGGTCGGTTCGGCCACCGTGACCAATCTCCGGTGCACCTACGATTTCCATTGGCTCCGGTCCGATGAGATCGGACGTGCTCCGTACGGCGGGAGCTACGTCGACCTCATCGTTGCCGATGGAGAGATCGTTCACGCGTCGCTCCACTTCGAGATCGGAGAGGTCGGACGTCAGATGTGGGATCCCTTCGCCGACTGGGTGGCACGAACCCACCCCGACGACGTCGCGGTGATGTACGAAGACGAGACACAAACTCTCGAGCGGTTCACCGAGGAGTCGATCCGACTCTGGGAGCGGAACACCCGGGAGTACGTCTCGTACGTGGAACGCCAGGCGGACGGGCAGTAGCACCGCCGGCACCCAGACGCCGAGAAACCGGTCTCCTGGATGCCGAGAAGCCCGGCCTCCGACGGACCGGGCTTCGGCCTTCCCGCCACGTCCGAGGACGCGGCGCGTGACGCGGGTTCGACCTACTCGGTCGAGCCCGCGAGCTCCACGGGCGGCGTGTCGGGCGGCATGATGCCGGCGCCGTGCTCGAACGTGATCTCGCCGTCCTGCGCGTCCACGATGATCGTCTCCCCTGCACGGAACTCCTTGTAGAGGAGCTTCTCGGCGAGGGGATCCTCCACCAGCTGCTGGATCGTGCGGCGGAGCGGTCGAGCGCCCAGGGCCTTGTCGTACCCGCGCTCGGCGAGCAGCGTCTTGGCGGCGTCGGTGAGGACGATGTCCACGTCCTTGGACTTCAGCTGCTCCTCCACCCGACGCATCAGCAGGTCGACGATCTGCTTGACGTCGTCGGGGGTGAGCGAGTGGAAGACGATCACCTCGTCGATGCGGTTCAGGAACTCCGGCCGGAAGGAGCGCTTGAGCTCCTCGGTCACGTTCTCCTTCATCTTGGTGTACGTGACGGCGTCGTCGCGCGCAGCCGTGAACCCGATCCCCACGCCCTTGGCGATGTCGCGGGTGCCGAGGTTCGAGGTCATGATGATGATCGTGTTCTTGAAGTCCACCTTGTGGCCCTGCGCGTCCGTGAGGTGTCCGTCCTCGAGGATCTGGAGCAGGGTGTTGAAGACGTCGGGGTGGGCCTTCTCGATCTCGTCGAACAGCACGACCGCGAACGGCTTGCGCCGGACGGCCTCGGTGAGCTGCCCGCCCTCCTCGTAGCCGACGTAGCCGGGAGGCGACCCGATCAGCCGGGACACCGTGTGCTTCTCCATGTACTCGGACATGTCGAGCTGGATCAGCGCGTCCTCGTCGCCGAAGAGGAACTCGGCCAAGGCCTTGGACAGCTCCGTCTTCCCGACGCCCGAGGGCCCAAGGAAGATGAACGAGCCCGACGGGCGACGCGGGTCCTTCAGGCCGCTCCGCGTCCGGCGCATCGCGCGCGAGACCGCGGAGATCGACTCGTGCTGGCTGATGATCCGCTTGTGGATCTCGTCCTCCATGCGGAGGAGCTTCTCCGTCTCCTCCTCGGTGAGCTTGAAGACGGGGATCCCGGTCCAGACGGAGAGCACCTCGGCGATCTCCTCCTCGCCGATCTCCGACAGGACGTCCATCTCGCCGGCCTTCCACCGCTGCTCGCGACGCTGGCGCTCCTCCTGGAGCTGCCGCTCCTCGTCCCGGAGCGAGGCGGCTCCCTCGAAGTCCTGCGCGTCGATCGCTGACTCCTTGCGGAGCCGGACCTCGGCGATCTTCTCGTCGACCTCGCGGACGTCGGGCGGCGCCGTCATGCGGCGGATCCGCGTGCGTGAACCCGCTTCGTCGATCAGGTCGATCGCCTTGTCGGGCAGCGAACGGTCCGCGATGTAGCGGTCCGCGAGGTTGGCGGCCGCCACGAGGGCGTCGTCGGTGAAGCTCACCCGGTGGTGGGCCTCGTAGCGATCGCGGAGGCCCTTCAGGATCTCGATGGTGTGCGAGACGGTGGGCTCCTCCACCACGATCGGCTGGAAACGGCGCTCGAGCGCGGCGTCCTTCTCGAGGTGCTTGCGGTACTCGTCGCGCGTGGTGGCGCCGATCGTCTGCAACTCGCCACGGGCGAGCATCGGCTTCAGGATGCTGGCGGCGTCGATCGCGCCCTCCGCGGCGCCCGCGCCGACCAGCGTGTGCAGTTCGTCGATGAACAAGACGATGTCGCCGCGGGTCTTGATCTCCTTCAGGACCTTCTTGAGGCGCTCCTCGAAGTCACCGCGGTACCGGGAGCCGGCGACGAGCGCGCCGAGGTCGAGCGTGTAGATCTGCTTGCCCTTCAGCGTCTCGGGGACCTCTTCGCGGACGATGTCCTGCGACAACCCCTCGACGACGGCGGTCTTGCCGACGCCGGGCTCGCCGATCAGCACCGGGTTGTTCTTGGTCCGGCGCGACAGCACCTGCATGACCCGCTCGATCTCCTTCTCGCGGCCGATCACCGGGTCGAGCTTGCCGTCGCGCGCGAGCTGCGTGAGGTTGCGCCCGAACTGGTCGAGCACCATCGAGCCCTGGCCGCCGCCCTCCTGGGAGGCGCCGACCTGCTCGCCTTTGCCGGCCGTGTAGCCGGACAGCAGCTGGATCACGGTCTGGCGGACGCGGTTCAGGTCGGCGCCGAGCTTCTGCAGCACCTGCGCGGCGACGCCCTCGCCCTCGCGGATCAGCCCGAGCAGGATGTGCTCGGTGCCGATGTAGTTGTGTCCGAGCTGCAGCGCCTCACGCAGGCTGAGCTCGAGCACCTTCTTCGCACGCGGCGTGAACGGGATGTGTCCGGTGGGAGCGGCCTGGCCCTGGCCGATGATCTCCTCCACCTGCTGACGCACGGCTTCGAGCGAGATGTTCATCGACGAGCTGCACACCCTCGTGGGCGCCGGCGCTGCCGAGGGGGCGATCGACGCCGCCTCGATCCTCAAGCCGATGCTGGCGCGCGGTGAGCTGCAGACGATCGGCGCAACCACCCTCGACGAATACCGCAAGCACCTCGAGAAGGACGCCGCCCTCGAGCGCAGGTTCCAGCCGATCAAGGTCGACGAGCCGTCGGTGGCGCACACGATCGAGATCCTCAAGGGACTGCGCGAGAGCTACGAAGCGCACCACCGCGTCACGATCACCGACCAAGCGATCGTCGCGGCCGCGAACCTCGCTGACCGTTACATCTCCGACCGCCACCTCCCTGACAAGGCGATCGACCTCATCGACGAAGCGGGCTCGCGCCTGCGCATCCGTCGGATGGAGACCCCGGCCGACTACAAGGAACTCGAGAACCTGATCGCTCGGGTCGTCCAGCAGAAGAAGGAAGCCGTCGAGGCGCAAC
>JBOGVC010000009.1:0-4401 GCA_050695275.1 Actinomycetota bacterium
GCGATCGTGTTGGACAGAGCGATGTCGGTGCCGACGTCGATCCCGAGCCAGAGGTCGGCCCACTCGGCCGACTCCGTGCGGCGCGGGTCGACGACGATCAGGCGCATCCTGTTGCGGATCCCCTTCAGAACGTGGTGGAAGAAGATGGGATGGGCCGCCCGGGCGTTCGAACCCCAGAGCAGCATGAGGTCGGCGTGCTCCGCCTCCTCGTACGAGCTGGTGCCGCCTCCGGCACCGAAGACCGTGGCCAGACCGACCACACTCGGTGCGTGTCAGGTGCGGTTGCAGCTGTCGATGTTGTTGCTGCCGAGGGCCTGACGGAAGAACTTCTGCGCCGCGAAGTTCATCTCGTTCGTGGCCTTCGAGCAGCTGAACAGGCCGACCCCCGTGCCGCCGTGCCGCTCCGTGGCGGCTCGCAACCCGTCGGCGGCCCGGTCGAGGGCCTCCTCCCAGGTCGCGATGCGCAGCTCGCCGTCTTCGCGCACCATCGGCTCGGTGAGTCGGGTGAGCCCGTTCGGCATCCCGCTCCTTCCTCGGACCGGACGTCCCGGCCGCCCGGCGATTCTAGGCGCCGCGGAGAACCGCGGCGCGGGCGGCGACCGGCGTCGGTCTACTGTGTGCGGGATGACCTCCAGGATCGCCCCGCACGCCGGCCCCGTGAGTGGCGAACAGGATGCCTCGAGCAGCAAGTCGGGGGCCCTCCGCGCCGCGATCTTCGGGATGAACGACGGTCTGGTGTCCAACCTCTCGCTGATCTTCGGCGTGGCGGGCTCCGGTCTCGCCGCCGACGTCGTCGTGATCGCCGGGTTCGCGGGTCTCCTCGCGGGAGCGTTCTCGATGGGAGCCGGCGAGTACGTCTCGATGAAGGTGCAGCGGGAGGTCTTCGAACAGCTGATCCACAAGGAGGCACACGAGATCGCCACCCAGCCGGAGGAGGAGCTCCGTGAGCTCGCGGAGATCTACGAGCGGAAGGGGATCTCGGCGGAGACCGCCGCGCGGATCGCGGCGGAGGTCATGGAGGATCCGGATGTCGCCCTGGAGACCCATGCTCGGGAAGAGCTCGGGATCGACATGAAGGAGGGCCTCGGCTCACCCTGGGCGGCCGCGGGCTCCTCCTTCGTGATGTTCTCGATCGGCGCCGCCGTCCCCCTCCTCCCGTTCCTGTTCACCGCGGGCGAGACCGCGATCGTCGTGTCGGCATGCTTGTCGGCCGCGACGCTCTTCGCCGTCGGCGCTGCGATGACCATCCTCACCGGCCGCGGCGTGCTGCTCTCGGGAGCGAGGATGCTGGGGATCGGTGCGGTCGCAGCGGCCATCACGTACGGCGTCGGCAACCTCGTCGGCGTCGCCGTCGGCTAGCCGGACGAGTTCACGCGTTCCGGGTGCGTGTAGACGTTCAGCCGTTCGTCGCGGACGAAGCCGGCCAGCGTCATGCCGAAGCGCTCCCCCGCCTGGACCGCGAGCGACGACGGCGCGCTCACCGCGCTCACGATGGGGATGCCGGCGACCGCAGCTTTCTGCACGATCTCGAAGGAGAGCCGCCCGCTCACCTGGAGGACATGGTCTGCGAGCGGGACGCGACCGGCCAGGACCTGCTCTCCGACGATCTTGTCCACGGCGTTGTGGCGGCCCACGTCCTCTCGCACGGACACGACGCGACCCTCCGCGGAGAAGAGACCGGCGGCGTGCAGACCCCCCGTCCGTTCGAAGACCTTCTGCGCCTTCCGGAGCGCGTCGGGGAGGCCGAGCAGGGTCGCGGCATCGACGGTCGTCCCCGTGGCGACGGGAGCGCACCGGACCTCGATGTCGTCGAGGGCCGCCTTCCCGCACACCCCGCAGGACGACGTGGCGTAGAAGTTCCGCTTCAGCCGGTCGAAGTCGAACGGCCGCGTGAGCGTGACCGACACGATGTTGTACTGCTGGTCCTCCCCCGGAAGGGTGTCGCAGTAGGCGACGCGCTGCACATCACTCGGTGCGATGAGCCCTTCCGTGAAGAGGAACCCCACGGCGAGCTCGAAGTCGCCGCCGGGGGTCCGCATCGTGACGGCCACGGATCGGAGTTCCTGCCCCGGCCCCTGCACGCGGATCTCCAGCGGCTCCTCGGCGGCGAGCGTGTCCGTGCGCTCCGACCGAACGCCGTCGTTCATCGCCACGACGTGGACGTTCGCGGTGTTCCGTCGAAGGGGCTGCGCGGCGGTCGCCATGCACCGATTATCGTCCTTCCCTGGGAGGGCGAACGGGTGACCGGCGTGAGGCTTCGCGAGGTGACGCGCCGCACCTGGATGATCGTTCTCGTCGCGGCGATCCTCGGGGCTGCCGTCGGGCTCCTGTACGTGATCGTGTACGACCCGCTGTGCGCGTCCCCCGTCGGGATCCTTGATCCTGCCCCCGGCGGATGCGCGCATGACGAGATCTTCTGGTGGCAGCCCGGCTCGCTCGCGGTCCCCATCTGGACGCTGATCGGACTGGTAGGTGGTGGACTCGTCGGCTGGGTCGCAGCGGGGCCGATGACACGCATCCGCTGGCTGCTGATCGGGGTCGTCGTCGTCGTCGGTGTGATCACGTACTTCGCGTGGGTGTACACGGGCTGACAGCACGAGGTGGGCCTTCCCATCGCCCCGAGCAGCTCGGCGAAGCGAAACGCAGGTGTCCGGGGTCGAACCGAGCTAGTGGGAGACCGCCGCGGCGGCGATCTCCGAGACGAGCTCCCGCTTCCAGAACCGCTCGAGGGCGAACGGCGCGATCAGGTCCGGCACGACGCTGTCGTTGACCAACTCGGCCATCGTGACGCCCACGATCGGGGTGGCCTTGAACCCGTAGGTCCCCCAGCCGCCGTCGATCAGGAACCCCTCGACGTCGGTGAGCCCCATGATCGGTGAGTAGTCGGGCGTGACGTCGCAGAGGCCGCCCCACGCCCGCATCAGCTTGACCCGCCCGAGCATGGGCAGCAGTTCGAGCGAATGGGCAGCCGTCACCTCGAGGAAGTCCAGCGTCGACTCCTGGGAGTAGGACGTGTACGGCTCGATCTCGGAGCCGATCAGCACCTCGCCCCGGTCGGTCTGCGAGATGTACACGTGCAAGGTGGCCGACACGAGGATCACGTCGAGGAACGGCTTCAGGGGCTCCGTCACGAACGCCTGGAGGGGATGCGTGACGATCGGCGTCTCGACCCCCGCCATCCGGCAGACCTCGCTCGTCCATCCCGCCACCGCCGAGATCACGGTGCCGGCGGCGATGTCGCCGCGGTTCGTCCGGACGCCGTGGACACGACCATCGCGGACGTCGATGCCGGTCACCTCGGTTCCCTGATGGATGTGGACGCCCATCCGGTCGGCCATCCGCGCGTACGCCCACACGACGGCGTCGTGGCGGATCACGCCCCCGGGCGGGTGGTAGAGCGCGGCCATGATCGGGAAGTCGGGGTGGGTGGAGAGATCGAGCTCCGGGCAGAGTTTCGCGATCTCGTCCGGGTAGATCACGCGCGAGTCCACGCCGAGGAGCCGATTCACCTCCGCGCGCTCGTGCGCGACGATCACGGCGCGCTCGGCATGGGCGAGCGTCAGGTGACCCTGTTGGGAGAGCAGGAGGTTGTAGTCGAGCTCCTGCGCCAGCTGCTCGTGGAGCCGGAGGGACTCCTTGTAGAAGGCCACACCTTCCGGCGTCCGGTAGTTCGCGCGCACGATCGTCGTGTTGCGACCGGACCCGCCGGCGCCGATGTAGCTCTTGTCGAGGACGGCGACGTCGCGGATGCCGCGCTTCGCCAGCTCGTAGGCGATCGCGAGCCCGTGGGCGCCGCCGCCGACGATCACGACGTCGTAGGCGTCCTTCATCTCGTGACGGCGCCACATCCGCCACGGCCTGAAGAACCGGATCGGGTGCATCAGCGCCAGCCTTCCGCCCGGAGGGCCTGCCACCCGATCGGTGCTCCGCCGAGGCCGCTCACGATGCCCGAGAGCGTCTCCCAGACATAACGGCCGTACTCCGTGGCCACGAACACCTCGAGGACGGGGAACGGCAGGTCGCGGCGGACCAGCAGCGCCCGGACCTCGGCGACCGGTGCGCCGGTCGCCGCACCCGGCGGGAGGGTCGAGAGATCCCACGACGTGGCGCGCTCGACCAGCTCCGGCATTGCCGGCCCGGCCAGCGCCACGCCGGCGAACAGGTGGGTCACGTCGGTCACCATGGCGCCTGGGCCGGCGACGGGTTCGATCGCCCCTATCAGCCTTCGTTCCGCGTCAGGCGCTCCGAGCAGCACGATCCACTCCGCCGAGATCCTCGCGAGGAAGGTGTCGGCGAGCGAGGGGAGCGTCTCCGGGATGCGGCCCCGGATGTCCACCTTGGCGCGCGCCGTGATGTCCGTGATCGCCACGCCATCGCGGATCGCCGCACGCTCCCCCGCGT
>JBOGVC010000010.1:0-7109 GCA_050695275.1 Actinomycetota bacterium
CCGCCTACGCGCCCGCCACGGTGGCCCTCCTCCAGCACGTCGAGCGACGCCTCGGCGTCACGATCCCGGTGGGAGGGTTCGGCGAGGAGGCGCTCTCGCAGCGGGAACGCCTGGACGCGGCGATCGCGGAGGACCCCGACACCAGGGAGTACCTGGCCCGGTTGGAGGCGATCGCGAGCGAGGAGCGGATGCCCTCGGGCGACGACCTCGCGTCGGAGATCGAGCGATACCTGAAGGAACAGTCCTAGCGCGAGCGCTCGGTGGGGATAGCCTCCGCTCGTGGGCACCGACGTCGCCGATCTCTGGACCTGCCCTCGCTGCGGAGCCCGCTTCGTCACCCGCAACATGTCGCACGGATGTGGCGAGTACTCGGTGGACGGGTTCTTCGAGGGGAGGTCACCGCGGGCACGCGAGCTGTACGACGCGCTCGTGCGGGTGACCCGCGAGCTCGGGCCATTCGAGCAGGTGCCGACGAAGACGCGGATCGCGTTCATGGTCCGGGTGCGGTTCGCCGCCGTGAACCGCGTCCGGCGCGACGGACTGGTGTGCCATGTCTGGCTGAAACGGCGGGTCGAGTCGCCGCGATTCACGAAGGTCGAGCTGCTCGGCCGCAACGACTGGATCCACCACTTCGTCCTCCGATCCGAGGACGACCTCGACGACGAGTTCCGTGGCTGGATGCGCGAGGCCTATGACGTGGGGCGTCAGACGCACCTCGCGCGGTAGGCGGACCGTCAGCCGACGGCGAGCGCGGCCACCAGCGCCATCGTCTCCGAGAGCTCGGCGGCGGCTCCCAGGGTGTCGCCCGTCATGCCGTCGAGATGCGTGCGCGACCAGCGCCTGATGAGCCCCGCGATAGCCGCGCCGGCGATCACCATCGCGCCGAACGCGGGACCGGCGGCGGCGACGCCGATCGTCGCCGCCAGGGCGGCCGAGGCGAGGCAGCGGCCGAGTCCGACACCTCGGGTCCACGCGCCCGTTCCGTCGGCCCCCCCGGCGTAGGGCGTGGTGGCGAGCAAGGCGACCGAGACGGCGCGTCCGAGGCCCCCGGCCGCGATCGCCTCGACCGGGAAGCGCGGTCCGATGACGAGCGCACTCAACACCGATATCCGCAGCACGAGATCGATCGCGAGCGCCACGCCCCCGAACACGCCGAGCCGAGGATCGTGCATCGCCGCCGAGGGATCCGCGCCGGTGAGCGATGCCCCCACGCCGTCCGCCATGTCGGCGAGACCATCGAGATGCAGAGCGCCCGTGAGGAGCGCGCCGGCCCCGACCCCGAGAACGGCTGCCGGGAGCGGCGGGAGGGCGAACGCGGCCGCCCAGGCGATGGCCCCGGCCGCTGCTCCCACCGCGGCCCCGACGGCGGGGAACAGGACCGTACCGTCGCGCAGCCGTTCGCCGTCCGCGAGTGCCGCGGAACGGCCGACCGGCACCGCGGTCAGGAACGTCACAGCCGCCACCGCGGATCGGAGCGCGTCACGCACGGCTCACGCCCGCGGCGTCGAACGTCGCCATGTCCGTGAGGATCGCCACCGCGGCCCTGACGAGCGGGAGCGCGAGCGCTGCACCCGACCCCTCGCCGAGCCTCAACCCGAGGTCGAGCAGTGGGACCAGGTCCAGTCGTTCGAGCACGAGCGGATGACCCGGCTCGGGTGACCGGGTCGCGGCGATCAGCGATCCGGTCACGGCCGGCGCGAGACCCGCCGCGACGAGGGCCGCCGCGCCGGTGACGAAGCCGTCCAGGAGCACCGGGACCCGCCGTGAGGCTGCGCCGAGCACCACGCCCGTCAGGAACGCGATCTCGAGCCCTCCGACCCCGGCGAGCACGTCGAGCGGATCGGGCGCGCCTCCGCGTTCACCGAGGTCATTCGCACGGAGAGCGGCACAGACGACCCCCACCTTCCGCTCGACGCCCGGTCCGTCCAGCCCGGTCCCCGGACCGCACACGTCCGACGGATCCGCCGGGAGGAGCGCCGCACAGACGGCGCTCGCGGCCGTGGTGTTGGCGATCCCCATGTCTCCGAGCCCGACGATGCCGACGCCGGCGGCAGCGAGCTCCTCCGCCAGCGCGATCCCTCGTTCGATCAGCGCCACGGCGACCGCGCGTGACATCGCGGCACCGTGTGCGATGTTGCCGGAGCCGCGGACCCCGTCCTCGACAGCGTTCCGCACATCCCCGACGGGAGGTGGATCCAGCACTCCGGCGTCGACGACGACGAGCCTGGCCCCGGCCTCCCGAGCGAGCACGGAAACGGCAGCGCCGCCGCTCGCGAAGTTCGCCAGCATCTGCCCCGTGACCACCTGCGGATACGGGCTCACCCCTTCGGCGGCCACCCCGTGATCGGCGGCGGCCACCACGATCGCGGGGAGCAGCGATCCGTCCGGCACCTCGCCTCGGATCGCGGCGAGACGACAGGCGAGGTCTTCGAGACGACCGAGGCTGCCGGGCGGCTTGGTCTTGGCGTCGAGGAGATGACGGACCTCGCGTGCGACGTCGTCCCGCGGCCGAGGGATCCTCCCGACGACGGCGTCGAGGGTGGCGGTCACGTCGGCGTCACGTCTTCCAACGGGAGCGCCCGTCCCGCGACCATCAGGTAGGCGCGCTCGGCGTCGCTCACGAAGGTGGCGTTCACCCGACCGAGCGTGTCGCGGTAGCGGCGGGCGAGCTCGTGCATCGGGACGATGCCCAGACCGACCTCGTTGGTGACGACCACGGACGGCGCGTCTCGCTTCGCGAGCGTCGACGCGATCTCACGAGCTTCGTCGAGGATCTCGTCGTCGCTCAGACCCGCCTCGATCAGGTTCGACACCCAGAGCGTCAGGCAGTCGAGCACGGCGAAGTCGTCGTCGTCCAGCTCGCGGATCGCCTCCGGCAGCGCGCGGGGGGCTTCCACGGTCTCCCACGACGAGGGCCGCGCGGCTCGGTGTCGACGGATCCGCTCCGTCATCTCCTCGTCGCGAGCCTCTCCGGTGACGATCACCACGACGGGCCGCCCACTCGCCGACGCGAGCCGTGCGGAGAACTCCGACTTCCCGCTGCGGGCACCGCCGAGGAGCACGGTGAGCCCCATCAGAACTCGATCCCTCGCATCGCGGCGACGCCTCGGTCGAACGGATGCTTCTCGTTCGCCATCTCGGTCACGGTGTCCGCCACGGCGCGGAGCGACGCCGGCGCGTCACGACCGGTGGCCACGATGTTCACGTGCGAGGGGCGGTCGCGGATCACCTCGACCACGTCGTTCGCGTCGATCCATCCCCAGTTCATCGGATACGTGATCTCGTCGAGCACGACGAGACGGTGGTCTCCGGCGAGGATCACGTCACGGGCGGCACGCCACGCCTCCCCCGCGATCGCCTGCGTCCGATCGATGTCGTCGGAATCCCACGTGAACCCGTCGCCGATCGCCCACCACTCGACGCCGAGCTTCCGCGCGGAGGTCTCCTCGCCGGTCTTCCATCGATCGTCCTTCACGAACTGCACCACGCAGACGCGCCATCTGCGGGCGACGGCTCGCATCACGATGCCCATCGCCGCGGAGGTCTTCCCCTTGCCGTCGCCCGTGTGGACGAGCACGCGCGAGGGCACGCGCTCGGTCGCCCGGGGCGGCGGCACGTCCGGCGGTCGCTCGGCGGCCGTCACGCTTCGTCCTTCTCGGAGATCGGGACGACGGCCCAACCGATGTCCGCGTCCCCGATCACCCGGACGCTCGCCCCGAAGTGTTCGGCGATCACCGCCTCGTTGAGCACATCGGTCCGAGACCCCGTCGAGACCAGGCGGCCCTGGGACAGGAGCGCGAAGCGGTCGGCGAAGCGTCCCGCGAGCGTGAGGTCGTGCATCGTGGAGAGCACCGTCAGGCCGTGCGCACGGCGGAGCCCGTCCACCAGCTCGAGGACACGGATCTGATGACCGAGATCGAGGCCCGTCGTCGGTTCGTCGAGGAGCAGCAGCGGTGCCTCCTGGGCGAGCGCCCGGGCGAGCACGGCGCCCTGCAGCTCGCCGCCGGACAGCGAGTCGAGGCGTCGTCCCGCCGCCCATCCGAGCTCGAGTTGCTCGAGCGCGACCGCGACCGCCACCAGATCCGCCTTCCGCTCCGTTCCCAGGACGCCGAGGTGGGGCGTCCGTCCCAGCAGGACGTAGTCGGCCACCCGGATCCCCTCGGGGATCACGGGCTTCTGCGGCACGAGGGCGACGAGGCGCGCGCGCTCACGGCGGGAGTAGGCGCGCAGCTCGCGGCCCCACAGGTCGACGCGGCCCTCGAACGGGACCAGCCCGGCCACGGCATGCACGAGGGTGGTCTTCCCGGCGCCGTTCGGGCCGATCGCGCACACCCAGGAGCCCGCCGGGACCTCGAACGCGACGTCGCGGAGGATCTCCTGCCCTCCGAGACGGACCCCCACACCCGTTGCCTCGAGCGCCACCGCGTCCTCGTTCGGTCGAACCGTCACGCCGACCGCCCCCCTGCCCGCCGGAGCGCGAGCACGAAGAACGGAGCGCCGACGAACGCGGTGATGACCCCGATCGGGATCTCCGCCGGAGCCACCGCGGTCCGGGCCACCAGATCGACGAGGATCAGGAAGGACGCCCCGAACAGGATGGAGAGCGGCAGCACCTGCCGATACGAGGTGCCTGCGAGGAGCCGGATCGTGTGCGGGACGATGATCCCGACGAACCCGATCAGCCCTGCGACGGACACGGCGGCCGCGGTCGCGAGCGACGCGGCCACCACCACGACCACTCGGAGGCGCCCCACGTGCAGACCGAGGCTCTCGGCCTCCAGATCTCCCACCTCGATCACATCGAGGAGGCGGCGGACCAGCCAGAGGATCGAGACCGCCACCACGACGGAGGGGAGCGCGATCCGCGCGTCGTCCCACCCGGTCGTGCCGAGGCGTCCGAGGATCCACGAGTAGACCTGGCGGAGGGTCTCGGCGTTCTGCTGCTGGATGAACGTCTGCACCGCGGTGAGGAACGACGCCACCGCGATGCCGCCGAGGATCAAGCTCGTGGAGGACCTCCCGCCCAAGCTCGAGCGGCCCAGCCCGTACGCCATGCCGACCCCCGCGACCGCCCCGATGAAGGCCGCGAGCGGGACGGTCACCGCGAACGCCGTCGCCGGGCCGTAGACGACCGCGATCGTGGCCCCGAGCCCGGCGCCCGCCGCGGCGCCGAGGAGGTAGGGATCTGCCAACGGGTTCCGGAACACGGCCTGATAGGCCGCCCCCGAGGCCGAGAGCGACGCCCCCACCAGAGCCGCGACGATCACGCGAGGCAGTCGCAGGTTCCCGAGGATCGCGGCCTGCTGCTCCGACATGCCGGGAGGTGCGTCACCGAAGGAGGCGACCCATCGGAGCGCGGCGCCGGGGGCGATGTGGACCGGCCCCACGAGCAGCCCGGCAACGATCGAGACGAGGAGCAGCCCGACGCCGAACACGAGCCAGGGGGCGCGTCGGCTCACGCCACGTTCGCCTCCGGCACGTCCTCGACGGCGGCCGCGATCCGGCGCAGGTAGTTGACGACCCTCGGACCCCACCGGGACGCGATATCGTCGTCCAGCGAGATCACATCGCCCCGCTCCACCGCGGCGATCCGGTCCCAGCCGGGACGCTCCGCCACCGTCGTCGGAGACTGGCCGCAGCACTTGGTATCGGCGAGGAAGATCAGGTCCGGGTCGGCCTGGATGATGTATTCGGCGGAGAGTTGCGGGTAGCCACCCCCCGCGCCCTTCGCCTCGTCCGCGATGTTCACCAATCCCGTGAGCGCGTACAGCTGACCGATGAACGTCGACGAGGTGACCGAGTAATAGGTGTCGTCGAGCTCGTGGTAGAAGGTCAGCGGTGGTTCGGTCGGCTCGATCGAGTCGACGATCGTGTCGATGTCCCCGCGCATCACCTCCACGAGCTCATTCGCCCCCGACGTGGTGCCCGTCGCCGTGCCGAGCTGGTCGATCTGGTCGTAGACATCCTCGAGCGTGGCTGCGGCATCCTGCTGCAGAGCCGGGATGCCGAGGCTTTCCAGCGACGCACCCAGGTCGCCCGGCTCCGTTGCGTAGACGACCAGGTCGGGCTCGTAGGAGGCGATCGCCTCCACGTTCGGCTCGAACCCCGAGAGGTCCGTGACCGGCGCGTCGGGCGGATAGTTCGACTGGTCGTCGACCGCCTCGATCTGATCGCCGACGCCGATCGCGAACAGCATCTCCGTGGCGGTCGGGGAGAGGGACACGATCCGCTCGGGACGCCGTTCGATCGTTACCTCACCGTTCGACGCCGTGATCGTGACCGGGAACGCGGCCGCGGTGGAAGGCGTCTCGGGCGACGCCTGAGGAGTCGTGGACTCCCCGCAGGAGCCGAGGAGGAGGGACAGGACGGCGGCGAGGCCGCCGATGCGACGGTGGATCATGGCGCGTCTCCCTTCACGCGAAGGCGACGGTCCTCTCGCGCTCGGGCAGGTCTCCTGACTCCCGGATCCTCGCTCCCCCGACCCTTCCCGGGCCTCGAACGCCCAGTGGTTCGTGTCGGGTTCGCTCCCCGGTCACAGTGGCGCGACCGTGCCGGATTCCCACCGGCTTCCCTCTTCGGCCGGGAGGGGCGCCGCCCCCGCCCGGACAACCTCGAGGCTCGCTCGTATCATGGCCCGCTCCGGGGGGGAAGGCAAGCCCGAGCGCGGAGGGGCCGGGTGACCTACACTCCGATCAGGGGTCTCCTTGGTTCGAACCCGGGTGGTCGTTGCGCTGCTCATCGCTCTCTCCTTCGCCACGGGCACCCCCGTGACCCCGATCCCCACACCTCCGGCCGAGGGGAGCCCGCTGCGCACGGCACAGGCTTCCGGCATCGAGGTCCTGGTCCCGAAGGAATGGCGGGTGGGCCGGATCGGCACCGTGTCGTCCCACCGCCGGGGGATCCGGGCCTCCCTGGACCTCACCGAATGGGGAGCCCGTCGCTCGCGGGCCGCGGGCTTGGAGGCGTACTGGGTGGACGCCACCCAGGTGGGGGTGCCCACCGACTACTACTACCTGGCCGCCCGCGAGCCGGCGTTGGAGCGCTTCGCCGGGCGCCCGCGGTGCCGGGCCACACGGTTCGACGTCCTCTTGGACGAACGGCCCCGCCTG
>JBOGVC010000011.1:0-5628 GCA_050695275.1 Actinomycetota bacterium
CAGGCGGGGCCCGGTGAGATCTTCGTCACCAGAACCGTCCGCGATGTCCTGCTCGGTTCCGGGGTGGCGCTCGAGGAGCGTGGCGCCCATGTCCTGAAGGGCGTACCGGGCGAGTGGGAGCTCTTCACGGTGACGAACGCGGACGGCCCGTGAGCCCCAGCGAGGGTCGCTTCGCCGCCATCTGAGGGCTGCGAGTTGCCAGCGCGCATCGAACCCTGTTCAATCAGGGCCGAGCCCATGGCCGAGAGGGTTCAGAGATCTTCTTCCCCCACGCCCCGAGCACAGGGGTCGGAGGGGGTATTGGGGTTCCTTGGTCGCGACATGGCTGTCGACCTCGGGACGGCGAACACGCTCGTGTACGTGCGTGGACGCGGAGTCGTCCTGAACGAGCCGTCCGTCGTCGCGATCAACACCCTTACTGGAGCCATCCTGGCCGTGGGTGCCGAGGCCAAGCGCATGATCGGCCGCACTCCCTCGCACATCCAGGCCGTTCGCCCGCTGAAGGACGGCGTGATCGCCGACTTCGACGTGACGGAGAAGATGCTCCGCTACTTCATCCAGCGGGTGCACAAGCGCCGGCTCCTCGCGAAGCCCCGTGTGGTCGTGTGCGTGCCGTCCGGCATCACCGGGGTCGAGCAACGCGCCGTCGAGGAAGCCACGATCGCCGCCGGCGCGCGCCGTGCCTACATCATCGAGGAACCCATGGCGGCCGCGATCGGTGCCGGTCTCCCGATCCACGAGCCGACCGGGAACATGGTCGTCGACATCGGAGGCGGCACCACCGAGGTCGCCGTGATCTCGCTCGGCGGCGTGGTGACCTCGACATCGATCCGCATCGGCGGCGACGAGCTCGACGAGGCGATCATCCAACACGTGAAGAAGGAGTACTCCCTCCTCCTCGGTGAGCGGACCTCGGAGGCGATCAAGCTCGCGATCGCGTCGGTCTATCCGATGCCCGAGGAGCTCGTCGCCGAGATCAAGGGTCGCGACCTGATCTCCGGCCTGCCGAAGACCATCACGATCGCGGCGGAGGAGATCCGCCGGGCGATCGAGGAGCCGGTGAACGCCATCATCGACGCCATCAAGACCACCCTCGACCGGACCCCCCCGGAGCTCGCCGCGGACATCATGGATCGCGGCATGGTGCTGACGGGCGGTGGCGCCCTGCTCCGCGGGCTGGACAAGCGCCTCCGCCACGAGACGGGGATGCCCGTGCACATCGCCGACACGCCGCTCCAAGCGGTCGTGCTCGGATCGGGGAAGTGCCTCGAGGAGTTCGAGGTCCTGCAGCGGGTCCTGGTGACGTCGACCAGCCGGCGGTAGCCCGCCGTCGTGGCGATCCGGCAACGAACCCGCTCCGCCAGGCTCCTGGTCGTCACGTTGGTCGCCGCGTCCCTCGCGATCATCACCGTGGATTACCGGGGAGGCGAGGACGGACCGCTCGACTCGGCGGGCCGGGCCCTCAGCAGCACCTTGGCCCCGATGCAGCGGGCGGTCTCCGGCGTGGTCCAACCGATCAGCAACTTCTTCAGCAGCCTCGCGGAGCTTCCGTCGCTCGCGGAACGCAACGCCGAGCTCGAGCGGCAGATCGAGGATCTACGGACCGCGCAGCAGCTCAACCAGGAGCTCGCGCGTCGGATCGAGGATCTGGAGGGGCTCCTCGGCCTGCAGGCCATCCTCCGTCGAACGATCCCCGCCCAGGTGATCGCGAGCGGCATCTCCAACTTCGAGTGGACGATCGAGATCGGCGCAGGGTCCGACCAGGGCATCGCGCTCAACATGCCGGTCGTGACGGGAGCCTCGGACGGTGCCAGGCTGGTCGGCCGGGTGATCGAGGTCACGCCGACCTCCTCCAAAGTGCAGCTCTTGATCGATCGCGATTTCGCGGTACCGGCGACCCTCTCCACGTCGCACGAGGCCGGGATCGTCGAGGGACGCGGCGAGGACGAGCTCCGGATGCGACTGGTGGGGCCCGGCGTCGAGGTCAGCGAGACCGAGCCGGAGTCCGTGTTCACCCTCGGCTACCGCGTCGAGGGTGAGGCGGGGCTCTATCCCCCGGGCATCCTGATCGGAACCGTGTCCCGCGCCTTCAGCGAGGCCGGCTCGGTCGAGTCCTTCGTCACGATCCGGCCGGCGGTGGACTTCTCGACGCTGCAGAACGTCCTCGTGATCGTGCGAGGCCGCGCCGCGGCGGAGGGCGCGACGTGAGACGGACCGTGATCCTGGTGGCCGTGATCGTCACGGCGCTCTTGCTCCAGACGACGGTCTTCCCCGAGCTCACGCTCCTCGGGGTGAAGCCGGAGCTGCTCTACCTGGTGACCGTGGTGTTCGCGGCGCTCCGCGGACCGGCCGAGGGCGCGGTGGTCGGATTCGTCAGCGGCCTGTCGCAGGACTTCCTGCTCAACACGCCGAAGGGGATCACGGCCCTCACCCTCACGATGCTCGGGTACACGATCGGCCTGGCTCGGCAATACATCACGTCGCCGTCGCCGCTGCTCCCCGCGTTCCTCGTGGCCGTGGGGACCGCGGGCGGCGTGGCCTTCCAGCGGGTCGTGGCCTTCCTCCTCGGCGAGGAGGAAGGCCCCTTCGGCTACGTCGCGAAGGTCGTGGTCCTCACGGCTCTCTACGGCGCGGTGCTCACGCCGATCTTCTATCCCGTGTTGCGGCGGGCGGCCGCCGCGACACACGCCGGCAGGGTGGTGCGCTTCTAGATGGAACGCGCGGGCTCACGGCTGAAGATCCTGGCGTTCGTGGTGGTGTTCATGTTCGTGGCGCTCTCGACCCGGCTGTGGTTCCTCCAGGTCCTGGCCGGACCCCAGCACGAGCGAGATGCGCGCGACAACTCGTTGCGGACGGTGACGACGGACGCCCTGCGCGGCGACATCCTCGATCGCGACGGACGCCGGCTCGTCCTCAACCGGCAGAGCCTCGAGGTCCGCATCAACCGCGACGAGCTGGGGGACGAGGCGGAGGCGACGCTCGCGCACCTCTCGGAGATCCTCGGCGTCTCCGCGCAAGAGCTCGGCGAGGAGCTCGATTCGAAGCTGTACTACAGCTACCAGCCCGTCCCGGTCGCGGAGTTCGTGCCCGAGGAGGTCTACTTCAAGGTGCGCGAGGAGCCGGAGCGGTTCCAGGGCGTCGAGGTCGTCCGGCAGAGTGTCCGCACGTACCCGCAGGGGCCGCTCGCCGCCCACCTCGTGGGCTGGGTTGGCCAGATCAACGCGGAAGAGATCGGCGAGCGTCGATTCGCGGGGTACGGGCCCTCGGATCTCGTGGGGAAGGCCGGGCTCGAGGCGACGTACGAGCGCTGGCTGCGCGGGACGCCGGGCGAGGAGCGGTTCCTCGTGAACTCCGACGGCGAGGTCCTGCGGGAGTTCGATCCGAAGCCCGCCCAGCCCGGTCACGATCTGCGGCTGTCGCTCGATCTCGACATCCAGAGGATCGCGGAGGAGGAGCTCCTCACGGGCATCGAGAACGCACGCACGGTCTTCGACGAGAGCTCGGGGAGGAACCTCGTCGCCAACGCCGGCGCCGTCGTGGTGCTCGATCCCGGAACGGGCGGCATCGTGGCGATGGCGTCGTGGCCGTCGTTCCGGCCGGCGTGGTTCGTCCGCGGGCTCACGGAGTCGCAGCGTTCGCTGCTGTTCGAGAGCGAGCACGCGCCGATGCTGAACCGCGCCACCCAGATCACCTACGCACCCGGGTCGACGTTCAAGCCCTTCGTCGCGCTGGCGGCGGTGAGGGAGGGGATCGCCTCGCTCGGCGGCTACTACGCCTGTCCGGCCGAGTACGTGCACGAGGGCGACGAGTCCGGCACGATCTTCGAGAACTGGAGCGGTCAGAGCGGCGGCACGCTGTCGATCGCGGCCGGTCTCAAGGTCTCGTGCGACTCGCAGTACTACGCGTGGGGGAGCCGCTTCTACGACAGGGATCTCAGCACCGGCCAGGAGGAGCTGCCGCGCCGGGTGCGCCAGTGGGGATTCGGCCGGCAGACCGGCGTCGATCTCCCCGCCGAAGCGTCCGGGACGGTCCCGGATCGCGAGTACGTCTCGGAGCATCCGGATGTCTATCCGGACGGCTGGATCCCGGGGATCGACATCCTGCTCGCGATCGGCTCCGGGGAGATGAAGGCGACGCCGCTGCAGGTCGCGCAGGCGTACGCAGCCCTCGCGACCGGACGGATCTGCCGGCCCCACCTGGTGGCCAGGATCGAGGCGGGGAACGGCGACGTCGCGAGGAGGGTCGGCGGCAGGTGCGGGCCGATCGGCTACTCCCGAGCCGAGCTCGACTACATCCGCGAGGCCCTCCGCGGCGTGACGTCCACCGGCGGGACGGCGGGATCGGTGTTCGCCCAGTGTTCGCTCGACGTCTCCGGCAAGACCGGGACCGCCGAGCGCCCGCCGTTCCAGGACACGTCGTGGTTCGCCGGGATGGTCCCCTCGGATGATCCGGAGTACGTGGTCGTGGCCACCGTGGAACAGGGAGGGTTCGGGGCGGAGACCGCGGCTCCGATCGTCCGGAACATCATGAGCAGGATCTACCGGACGCCGTGCGAGGGACCCGACCTCGGGGAGGAAGAGGACTGATGGACCTCGTCGCCGGACGCGTCTACGCGGACGAGCGCCGGCCGATCCGTCACATCGACGGGATCCTCCTGCTCGTGACGGCGGTCCTGGTCGTCCTCGGCTTCTTCTTGCTGTATTCGGCGACGAACCAGACCCTCCGCCAGGATCGGTTGGATCCGTTCCTGCGCGTCAACAAGCAGATGGTGACCGCGGTCATCGGGGCGGTCCTCATCGTCGTGATGGCCGCGTTCGACTACCGCTTCCTGAAGGTCTACGCAGGGTTCGTCTACGCGGGGGTGGTCGCGGCCCTGGTGCTGGTCCGGATCCCGTTCCTCGGCTCGTCGCAGGCGGGCGCCCAGCGCTGGTTCGAGATCGGCGGGTTCCAGGTGACGCCGTCGGAGTTCGCCAAGATCGGCTTGATCATCATGCTCGCCGCGAGCCTGTCCGAGCTGAAGCACGGCTTCCCGAGCGCCCAGGACATGATCCGGATGTGCGGCGTGGCGCTGGTCCCGTTGGTGCTGGTCTTCATCCAGCCCGACATCGGGACGTCGATCGTGATGGTGGCGATCGCGGCCGGGATGTTCCTGGTGGCCGGGGTGCGGGGCCGGCACCTGGCGGCGCTCGTCGTGATCTGCCTCGTGCTCATCGCTGCCGCGTTCCAGCTCGGCGTCGTCAAGGACTACCAGCTCGATCGTCTGCGCGCGTTCCTCGACCGTGACAACACCCCCGCCGACGTCCGCTACAACCTCGACCAGGCCGAGATCGCCGTCGGGAGCGGCGGGCTCCTCGGGCAGGGGTACCTCCACGGGCGCCAGACGACGCTGGACTACGTTCCCGAGCAGCACACCGACTTCATCTTCACCGTGGCCGGGGAGGAGTTCGGGTTCCTGGGCTCCGCGTTCGTGCTGATGCTCTACGCCCTGCTGCTGTGGCGGTCGATCCGGATCGCCTTCCTGTCGAAGGATCCCTTCGGGACGTTCCTCGCCTCCGGCGTCGCGATCATGTTCGCGATCCAGATGTTCGTGAACATCGGCATGGTGATCGGCATCATGCCGATCACGGG
>JBOGVC010000012.1:0-3117 GCA_050695275.1 Actinomycetota bacterium
ACGAGGATCTCGGCCGGCGGCGCCAGGACCGTCACGCTTTCGACCTCGGCGTCCAGCTGGGCGCATGTGGTCACCACCAGCGCGTAGTCGGCATCCGTGGCAGCCGTCTCCGGGTGACCGTCCTCGAAGATCTCGTCGCCCAGGACGTCGACCGTCCAGGTCCCGCTCTCGGCGGCCTCGAGGATCACGTTCTCCACCGTGTCGACCGTGTTCGAGGTGCCGCCGGCCGTCGAGACCGTCCCGGTGAGCAATCCGTTGTTGCCCCAGTAGACGGTTCCGCTCGGGCTGGTGAGGCGGAGGCTCAGGTCGTTGATGCGAGCCTCGGTCGCGGCGGGGTTCCCCATCGGGTCGGCGTACGTCATCGTCGCTTTCGCGAAGCAATCTTCCGCTCCGACCTCCAGTGGGTAGCTGTGCGTCTCATCCGGGCCGAGGATCGCGGTCTCGTTCACGAGGACCGGCAGCTGCCACCCGTGCTGGCGAGCCAGTTCGTACAGGTTCTCGAGATCAGCCATTCCCCAGCCCTGGTGGACCCGCGTCAGGTCGTCGGCCGTCCCGCTGAAGTCGTATTGGAACGCCGAATTGATCATCAGCGCCTTCGCCGTCGTCATGTGCGGCCGGCTGTCGAACACGTCTCCGCCCGCCCCCGGAGCCCCCGCGAAGACGCCGTCGGCCCACATCTGAAACATGAGCCCGAAGTGACCGGCGGTGATCGGCGTGGCACCGCTGGTGCCGCCGAAGTTCGTGTACGCGGCGTCGCCGGTGCTCGACGTCGTGAAGGTCAAGTCCCAGAAGTGGCTCAAGTCCGGCTTGATGCGCCCGTCCGCCGCCGGGCCGATGCTCGCGCCGCCGCTCCAGACGTCGTCGGTGCGATCGAGGGTGTCCTGGTGGTTGATCCCACCGACCGAGACGATGTTCTTCGCCCATGCCTGCGGGCGGGAGTTCTGCGTCCCGGCGTTGCTCTGGGACTGGGTCACGAGGAGGTCGTTGAGGAACAGGATGTCGTCCATCTCCGCCGAGACGGTGGTGTATTGCGTGGTCAGCCCACCGCCCCAGCTGTTGCTCTGGAAGACCGCACGGAACTGATCCGTCGGATCGACCAGCTCTTCCGTGTGCGTGTACCGGTTGGCGACGAAGGCGCGCCCCGCGAAGATCCCCTGGCCGTCCGGAAGCACGCCACGCGCGGTGGCGTCCCCGGAGCCGTCGCCGAACACGATCCCGTAGGCGCACGTACCGTGGCCGTCCCCGCTGCAGTTCTCCGTCGGCTGGTTGTTGCCGGCATGGATGATGGGCGCGGTCGCCTGGAAATCCTGGTGCGTCGTACGCAGCCTGCTGTCCATCACTTCGCCGCGGACGCCTTGCCCCGTGTAGCCGGCGGTGGACTCGAGGAAGTCCGCACCGCTGATCTGCCGGGCGATGTCCATGTCGTCCTCCGGCGGCGTCCAGCGGTCGATGAAGAGGATCTCTCCCAGACGCGCGACCTCGAGCAGCTGGGCGTCGTCGAGCGACGCCTCGAGCCGGAAACCTTGCTCAGTGGTGGAGTCCACCGTTCCGCCGAGGCGCTTCACCTCCTCGGCGACATCCCCCTGGGTCTCGGCCCCGCGCTGCAACACCATGATCGAGTACCGCGGGATCTGAGCCGCCTCGACGTCCGGAGGCTCCGTCAGCCGTTCGACGAGTTCCTCCTCGAGCTTGTATGCGGGGTGATAGGCCCCGACCCAGCGAACGAACGGGAGATCCTCGACCGTCTCCCGCGCCTCGTCGTCCATCCGGACGATGTACGCGTGATCTGGGACGTAGAAGGTGATCTCCGCCCCCAGCTCGTCGATCCGAGCCTTGTGCTCGTCGCGGGGCTCCGTCGTCAGCTGGACGAGATAGACGTCTGCCCCCGCCGGCGCGCCGAGCGGGTCGGGGATGCGCGGCGGGCCGTCCACGACCGGGTCGAAGGTCGCGAAGCGCAGCTTGATCTCTTCGCGGACCGGCTCCTCTTGATCGGCGCCGAGCCTCACGTCCTGTCGCGCCGGCGCCGTGCCCGTTGCGAGCCCGATCACCAGGATCGAGAGCGCGACCGCGAGGGACGTCCGCTTCATGCACACCTCCGCTGCATGGGTATCGAATCCCCGCGGATGGTCGCCCGTCCAGTCGATCCTTCCGCCTACGGAACGAAGCGGCGATGGGATGGGCACCGCGAACGACCGCCGGGTCGGTCGGGGCGGCGGGATTCGAACCCGCGACCTCGTGCTCCCAAAGCACGTGCGCTACCAGGCTGCGCTACGCCCCGCTTGTGCGGCGATTCTACGTCCCGGTACCGTGGAGGCATGCGTTCGCGGTCCGGGGCCCGGAGCACCATCAGCACGGTCCTCTCGATCGCGTTGCTCATCGCCATCGCGGGCTTCGCGATCCTCGTCGGCTTGCAGGTCCGCGGGGATCACCCAGCCCAGTTCGACGTCGCAGAGCCTCAGGGGGTGGAGTGTCCGGTCGGCGAGGGCAGCCCGGCATGCTTCAGCTTCGGCGTGACGAACCTTGGCAGCGAGCCGTCCCTCGTGGAGTGCATCGCGACCGCGCCGACCGGCCTGGCCAGCTTCCTGAACGACATGCCCGTGTACACGAGCTCGGCTCCGTTCGAGGCGGGGGTCACCGAGCAGCTGATCGTCAAGGTCGACCAAGGGGACGAGGGCGTTGTGTCCCAGCCGGCCGTGGTCTGCAGGGCCCTCTAGTCCTCGGTCCCCACGCGGAAGACCCCCTCGCCGACGATGCGGACGCCGCCGCCGACCCGCACCACCCATGAGCCATCGTCGGGCCGGACGTCGAGGTGCAAGAAGCTCGGTCGCCCCACCATCTCGCCCTGGGCCACCACCGCCTCCCCCGGCATCCCCGCGAGGCCGCGAGACGCGAGGTACACCCCGAGCGGGCCCGCGGCCGAGCCGGTCGCGGGATCCTCGCCGACGCCGAAGGATGCGTCGAACATCCGCGCGAGCACGTCGCCGTTCCCGCGGATCGCGAACAGATAGAGGCACTCACCACCCGAAGCCTCGGTCGCGCGCAGGCAGGCAGACTCGTAGCGCTCCGCCCGGCGGAGGGTGGCCTCATCCTTGATCGGCACGAGCAACGGACCGAGCC
>JBOGVC010000013.1:0-5098 GCA_050695275.1 Actinomycetota bacterium
CGCCGGAGGCGCGCCGGCCCTCCGCGTGGGGGCCCGCTTTGCGGTCCACTTCACAGTGGGGGTAGGCTCGGCGGAACGGATCGGAAGGACCCCCCGTATGCGCCGTCTGCTCGTTCTCGTCTCGGCCGCCACCCTGCTGCTCGCGGCCTTCGCCGGCACCTCGATCGGCCGCGACCGGCCGTTCCGGAGCACGACCCTGAACGTCCTGAAGCTCGTGCCGCGCGACCGGGCGCTGTTCCGGCTGCCCGGGACGAGCGGCGGGCAGTTCTCGAAGGTCCAGGTGGAGAACTTCCGCTGCGAGAACGGACCCGGCGACCCGGACACGTGGCTGGACCTGAGCTGCAACACGACCAAGTTCGGGCAGGACTTCGCGCCGGACAACGAGCTCGCGATCGCCGTCGACCCGGAGGACCCCGATCACCTCCTGGCCGGATCCAACGACTACTACTACCGGTTCAACAACTCCACCGGCGCCCGCCAGGCATTGGTCCCGACCGGGTTCTTCACCTCGTTCGATGGGGGCGAGAGCTGGGTGGACGGGCAGATCCCGATGCGCTCCGGCAACGGCGCCGGGGACCCGGCGCCGGCGTTCGACAGCAAGCACGACATCGCGGTGATGGCGCAGCTGGAGAACGTCGGAGGGCAGGGCGGCTTCTTCGTGTCGCAGGGCGACGTCTCCGTGAGCCACTCCCACGACGGCGGGATCACCTGGTCCGAGCCGGTCACCGTGTTCATGGGCCGCGGCGCAGGCATCGGGCCGGCGAACAAGGCGGTGTTCTGGGACAAGAATTACATCGCCGTCGACAACGACCCGGACTCACCCCACTACGGGCGCATCTACGTGACGGCCACGAAGTTCGTGAACGCGATCCAGGGGTCGTACGACCGCTCGCCGATCGCGATCGCGTGGTCCGACGACGGCGCGCACTCCTGGACTAGCCCCAAGATCATCTCCGGGGCGCAGGCCGGCTGCACGTTCCAGTCGACCGGCACCGGGACCGAGTGCGACGAGGATCAGTTCTCGATCCCGGAGGTGGCATCCGACGGCACCGTGTACGTCCATTTCCTGAACTTCCAGAACCAGGCCGAGTGGGAGGTCCCGGAGGACTTCGACTCGACGATCATGGTCACGAGGTCGACCGACGGCGGAGCCACGTGGAGCGCGCCGCGGCGCGTGGTCGAGCTCGAGGACGGCGGGTCGGACATGCCCTGGACCGTGATCGGGAGCCAGTCCCCCTGGGGCCATCAGATCCGGTGGAACGCCTGGGGGAACATCTCGGTGAACCCGAACGACCCCGATGACGTGGTGGTCGTGTGGGCCGATCGCGACTCGGCGAACCCGAACGCCACGGCCGCGTGTCTCGAGGAGGTCCCGGGGACGGGGCCGGATTACGACCCGTGCGACGCCGGGCCCGGATCGGACACCGATGTCCGGATGTCGCGATCGACCGATGGCGGACGCACCTGGTCGGCGCCCACCACCGTGCACAACGCCCCCGGGCATCAGTGGTTCCCGTGGGTGGACCACCTCTCGGACGGCCGACTCGCGATCGCCTGGGACGAGGACAGCGGAGCGGCGCCCGCCGACACGTTCCGGCACGTCCTGTGGGTGCAGGGCGTCGGGAAACAGGCGCTGGGGCCGGCCGAGAACATCGACGTCTCGGTGACCCACTGGGCGGGGCAGTACACGAGCGACTGGCCGGCCGTCTGCGGACCCGAGGGCGCCACCGACGGAGGAGAGCCGGCCGAAGGGAAGGACTGCAACGTCTTCCACGGCGACTACACCGGCCTCGTGGTCGATGCGCTCGATCGGGTCCACACCGTCTGGACCGGGCTCAACCGCCTGGCCACGTCGCCGCAGGTGGACTTCTACATCGGCGGCTTGCACGACGGGTACGCGCAGGACGCGATGTACGCGCGTCGCGGTCCCTTCTGACCTGACCCACGCGCATCGTTCTGCCTCGACGGGGCCCGTTCCGGGCCCCGTCGCCGTTTCCCGGTACCGTGACGGCCGTGACGGCTGAGGTCAGGATCCCGATCCGCTGGCGAGACGTGGACGCGTACGGTCACGTCAACAACGCGGTGTTCCTGAACTACCTGGAAGAGGCCCGCGATCGTCTCGTCGAGTCCCTCTTCGGCGCCGAGGCATGGGACTTCGTGGTCGCGCGGGTGGCCATCGACTTCCGGAGCGAGCTGCAGCAGCGCGATCGCGAGGTGATCGTCCGATGCGGAATCACCAGCTTCGGAACCTCGAGCATCCGGACCGGTGAGCTCGTGCACGCGGCGGATGGGAGACTCTCCGCCGAGGCGGAGTCGGTGATCGTGGCGAGGGATCCGGAGGCGGGGCGCAGCCGGCCGCTCAGCGAGGCGGAGCGGAACACGCTGCAGGGCGCGATCGACGCGGACGGAGCCGGCTAGGGCTTCGGCGTCGGGAGGACGCGCCGGCCGTGCACGAAGTGCTCGCGGTACCAGCCGGTCTTCACCCACATCAAGGTGACGCCGCCGACGCTGCTGGAGGAGTCGAGCGACCAGCCGTTGCCCACGAATACGTCGACGTGATCCACGGTGCCGTCGTTGTCCCCGTCGTAGAACATCAGGTCTCCCGGGAGCAGGTCGGCGTAGCGGAGCTTCACCTTCGTCATCCGCGCCATCTCGGCCGAGGTCCGCTGGGGCAGCGCCCACCCCTCGTGGGGGCGTGGCGGGGAGATCTCCCAGTACACGCCGTCGTCGGCGCGGAGCGCCCACCAGGACAGGCCCGAGCAGTCGAACCCCGGCCCCGGCTGGCTGCCGAACGCCGATGGTGAGGTCGACCCGAACCCCCATTCGCCCCCCCAGATGTACGGGTAGCCGACGTAGCGGACGCCCCAGTCGACGATCGAGCGCCGTCCGGCGCCCATCTTCGGCAGGACCATGCCCGCGTACTGCTCCTCGAGGGAGTCCACGACCCAGTCCTCCAGGGTGGTCGCGCGGTACAGCGACCAGGCGACCTGCTTGCGCCGGAGCAAGGAGCCGGGGGTGACGTCCTGGGACTCGTCCACCTTGTTGTTGAACCGGAGGCCGAGCCGCATCGCGAGCAGATCCTCCCCGAACGACCTCGGGGTGGCGAACCGATAGCCGTCGCTCGTCGACAGACGGTCGAGCGCGGCGGCGGTCTGCCTCATCCCGAGCGCGCGGACCAGCGATCGATGAACCCCGCGCGCGCGGACGAAGCTCGTGGGCTTGAATCGACCGGTGGATCCGCGAGTCATCCAGCCGTGCTGCACCGCGATCGCGGCGGATCGATAGAACGGATCGGACGGGTCGAGGTCCGTGAACGTGATCGACGGATCAGGTTCCTCCCCCGGAGCGAACGCGCGGACGATCGCCCGCGCCCACCGTGCCCGTGACTCGAACTTGTCGGGACGGAAGCGCCGGTTCCCGTCCTCGTCCGGCGCGAAGTCCCGCATCCAGGTGTGGGTCCCGGCGACGTGCTCGATCGCGTCCTTAGCCCAGGCGTCGTCAGGTTCCAGGTCACCCCAGGGGGTGGTCGGGGCCAGGGCACGCTCGGATCGAGAGAGGTGGGTCGGCACGGGGGCGGGACCGCTCCCGTCCTCTCCCTCGGTCCAGGAGGGCGGTGTCGCGTGCGCTGTCGTCGCTCCCAAGACCTGCACCACCGACAGCAGGAGGGTCAGCAGTGCGATGGATGTCAGTCGACGGCGAAGCCGGCGTCCCCTCTCGGCCATACCTCGAAGGTCGGCTCCCCGTACGGGGAACTTGAGCGCCGACCCCTCCGGCAGGCCCTATCCGGTCGTCGGCCCCCCGCTCCGCACCTCTCGGACCTTCTCGAGCGCGCCGCGGAGGTCCTTCAGCCAGTCGTCCTGGCGCTCGGCAACCAATCGGACACACCACGCCAGGGCGTGGCTCCGGCTCCGGGCGACCCCGGCCTCGATCAACGTATCGAGCACGTGTCGTTCCTCCATCCGCAGGCGGGTCATCGCGGGCACCGAGAGGGTGGTGAACGCCTCCGTCAGGTCACCGCAGCTCGCGCCCCAGCTCACCTTGCGGCGGAAGCGTCTCTGGGCCTCGTCGGCGATGCGCATCCGCGCGCGGCGGGTGTCCTCCCGGAACCCGGAGATCCGGGCCTCGAGCGCCGCCTCACGCGCCTCCTCGCCCGCATCCGCGGGGAGCTCTGGCTCCGCCAGCGCCCCCACCACGTAGATCTCCTCGCGGTCCGCGGTGACGGTCGGCGCTCCCTGGAACCAATCGGCCGGGATCCGGCCTGCGAACCATCCTCTCAGCTCTTCCATCGGTGTCCTCCTCGGGATGTGGATGCAAGAGAGATTACATCATTACATCATTCAAGGCACACATGGCACACATTCTCGCCACCCCATCGTGCGACGGATAGGTTCGGGGGCGTGAGGACGACGGAGGTGGAGCTGTCGACGAAAGGCCGCCGCGTGGTCGACCTCACGGACCGGGTCCGGGCCTTCGCCGGGGCCTCGGCAAGCGACGGCCTGGTCCATGTGTTCCTCCCCCACGCCACGGCGGGGCTCGCCCTGATGGAGACGGGGAGCGGCTCCGAGGAGGATCTGGACGCAGCGCTGGAACGGTTGCTTCCGCGCGACGACCGATACGCGCACCGGCACGGCTCGGTGGGTCATGGAGGCGATCACCTCCTGCCGGTGTTCATCGCCCCGACGCTCACCCTCCTCGTCGAGGACGGGCGGCTCGTGCTCGGGACGTGGCAAGCGGTCGTCCTGGTCGATCCGAACCGCGAGAACGACGTTCGCCGCGTGCGGCTGACGTTCATCGAGGGCTGAAGAGGGCCCGGGCTAGAGGTACTGCCCCGGGGCTCGCCGGGAGCGTGCGTCCGCCGCCGGCGGGGACGAGACCGCCTGGACGTCCCGCTCGCGCAGGAGGACGAGCTCCTGTCCGTCCAGCTCCACCTCGAGGCCGGATGACGGGAGGAACAGGACGCGGTCGCCCTGTGCGGCGACGCGCACGTCCGGGCCCACGAGCTTGACGTCGGCCCAGGCGAGACGCTTCGGCGCCGGCGCGGCCGTGGCGGGGATCAGCAGGCCGCTCGCGGACTTCCGCTCCCCGTTCTCGGGCAGCT
>JBOGVC010000014.1:0-8361 GCA_050695275.1 Actinomycetota bacterium
AGCCGGCCACCCCGCGGCTGAACGGGAAGGTGGAGCGCTCACACCGGATCGACGCTGAGGAGTTCTACCGGATGCTCGAGGGGGTCGTGATCGACGACACCCAACTGTTCAATGACAAGCTGCAGGATTCGGAGGACTTCTACAACTTCGACCGACCGCACGGAGCTCTGGACGGCCAAACGCCCTATGAGAGACTTCGGCAGAAGACGGCGAGCTCGATGTGAGCGAACACCGTCAGTCGCACACTCCAGCGCCCACCACGAAACCCGCAGGTCAGAGACCCCTTTCGTCGTGTCGGCCGACCGTGCTAGTTTCCTCTCGCGGCCCCTCGTGAGGGCGACCAGGTCGTAGCCTCGGAACATCGCGACAACCGCGGCAGGATCGCGATACAAACCATCGATCAAGAGGCCAGCTACGGATCCAACAAGGAGAACGCCGACGAGTAACGCAGAGGCAACCCCCGCCGCATGATGTTCACGGGACGCGCGTTCGATCGAAGGAGCGCTCTGTGGTCCGTGGTCCCGGATCTGTAGTTTCGTGCCCGATCGCCGGGTGACAGTCATCGAGCTCACCTCCACGTAGGGCTGCCTCCTCGAGGAGCTGACTCCTCGAGCCGTTCAGATCCTCCGGGCAATCCAGTCGTGGACCGCAGGAACCATGACGATGACGCCTACGGCGGCGATGCCCACCGCATGGATGGCGATGTTCATCTGCACGCCCGCGTCCCCGGCGTCGCCGACTTGCCGGACGCCGATCACGTACGGCAGTAGGGCGGCGAGACCAACGACCGACGCCGTGATCGCGACGGGTTCCCACCAGGTCGCCTCCTTGAAGACGCCCCACGCCGCCACCGCGAAGCCGATGATGGCGACGAACGCGAGCATTTGGATGATCGACCAGAGAACCCCGGTCCCTTCACGGGGGTTCGCCAGGAAGTCACGCGTCATCCACAGGAACGTGCTCCCGAACAGGAATAGCCCGAGAGCGATCCAGTTCTTGAACGAGAACATCTGGGTGGCCTCCTTCCTCTCACCGCCACCCTCTGCCCGGCCGGCGAGCTTCACATGGGGCCACTGTCCCGGTGAGCTCGGGACCATCGGACCGGCAGCGAGGTACGTCTCGTGACGTCGCCGGTCCGGAAACCCTCCCACTCGTCCTCGCGACGGGGCCGTTCCGCCCTCCGAACCAGGGTCGGTCGGACCTGCCGACGCGATCGACCCAGCCTGATGCTCCGGAGAGGAAGGAGGAAGACGATGCGGACCCTGTATGCCACCGACGGCTCGGCTCCGGCGCGCACCGCCGAGGACCTGATCACGGCCCTCTTCGATCGCACCGTGGAGGTGGAGGTGTTCACGGTGACGCCGGAACCTACCTACGACCTGATCGCTCCGGTCGGCCTCCCCGAGCCGGTCACGCTCGGCGTCCCGGATCTGAACGCCGATCAGATCGCCCGGACGACGGCCGACCGCCTCGCTGGCGACGGGTTCGCCACCTGGGCGGCGACGTCGAGCGGCGACCCGGCAAGGGAGGTCCTCGAGCGTATCGAGGCGGGCGGCATCGAACTCGTGGTCCTCGGAGCCTCGCACGGCACCTGGATGGGGACGCTGCTGCTTGGTCGTGTCAGCATGCACGTCCTGCACCACGCCCCATGCTCGGTCGTCGTCTCGCATCGTGCTCCCAGCGACTCGGGGCGGATCCTGATCGGTGCCGATGGCTCGAACGGGTCCCGAGCGAGCATCGCGGCGGCCGCCACCCTCCTCGATCGGGATCGTTGCTCCGTCCACGTCGCCAGCGTGGCGACCTACCCGTGGGTACTCGCGACGACGCACCCGATCGCCCCGCTCCCCGGGCAGATCACCGATGCCAAACGCCTCGAGCGCGAGCGGATCGAGCACGCCCGCGCCGCCGCTCGACGCGCCGCTGCCGAGATGAAGGCGGCCGGCTTCAAGGTCTCGGAGGCAACGGTGCTGGAAGGGAGCGCGGGGTCGCAGCTCCTGAAGGAGGCCGACAACCTGAACGCTGATCTGGTGGTGGTGGGTTCGCGCGGACGCGGCGGACTGAGCCGTGCCGTGTTGGGGTCGGTGAGCGATCAGGTCGCGCGTCATGCACCGGCCGCCTTCGTCGGTCGCGTCAGCTGATGGACCGAGGGCCGGTGGATGTGGATCGCATGCCGTTGGGCACCGTTGCGGAGCACGTGACAGCGAAGGTGCCAATCGTTGCGGCCAACACGACCGCTGCCGAGGCCCGTCGTTCGCTCGTCGGCGAGCGGTTCGACGCCGCCGCGGCCGTTGCCGTCTGCGAAGACGCGATCCTGCGAGGCGTGATCCGGCTGGAGGTGCTCCTCGCGGCTCCCGATGGGGCCACGGCGGAGGACCTGATGGACGCCGCCCCGCCGGTCGTCGCCCCCGGAACCGATCAGGAGCACGCTGCGTGGACGGCCGTGCGGCGGGGCGAGGCGACGCTCGCCGTCGTCGACGAGGCCGGCCGGTTCCGGGGGTTCGTCCCACCGCACCGTTTGGTGGCCGTCCTCCTCGAGGAGCACGAGGAGGACATGGCCCGGATCGGAGGTTTCCTGCAGGACGCCTCCTCCGCCCGCCTCGCCAGCCGCGAGCGGATCCTCCGGCGGTACTGGCATCGCCTGCCCTGGTTGCTGATCGGGCTCGCAGGTGCGCTGCTCGCCTCCGTCATCGTTGGGTCGTTCGAACGGCAGCTATCCGCGAACGTGATGATCGCGTATTTCATCCCCGGGATCGTCTACATGGCCGACGCCGTGGGCACGCAGACCGAGACCCTCGTCGTGCGCGGCCTGTCGGTCGGCGTGTCGATCCGAGAGGTGGTCCGTCGCGAGCTGTTGACGGGGGTGCTCGTCGGCGTCACGCTGGCTGTCCTGTTCCTCCCGGTTGCGCTCTGGTGGTGGGGCGATCCCGAACTGGTGGTGGGGACGTCGATCGCCCTGTTGTTCGCGTGCTCGATCGCCACGATCGTCGCGATGTTCCTCCCGTGGCTGATCCATCGCCTCGGCTGGGATCCCGCGTTCGGGACCGGACCGCTGGCCACCGTGATCCAGGACCTCCTCTCGGTGCTGATCTACTTCCTGGTCGTGCTCGCGCTCGTCGGCTGATCCGGCCGGGTGCGAACTGCGCCGAGGTGAGGAGCCAGCGATGTCCGTCGGCGGACGGGGCGTATCACGTGTTCGGCGCAGATCGTCGCGATGCGCTTCGCCATGGCCACGATCGTCAGGATCGGCGGGTTGCCGAGCGCCCTGGGGAACAGCGACGCATCCGTCACGTACACGTTCTCCGGCAGGCGCGCCGGATGCATCGACCGGACGTCTGCCTCCGTCAGCGGGACTGTCCCGCCGGGATGTCCGGCGTTGAGCGTTCCCCGGATCGTCTTCCCGTCCTCGACGCCGAAGCGCCGCAGGATCTCCTCGCAGGTCTCGACGCCTTCCTCGATCCGTTCGATGTCCCTCGCCGTGAGTCCCTTCTCGACGCCGCCCGTCGTCACGGCCCCGACGTTCGTGTCGGCGATCTTGATCATCACGCCGACGAGATCCCGAGCGGGCGCCGCCCATGAGGACTCGAGCAGGAAGCTCAGGTAGTCGAAGTACGGCGACAGGATGAAGCCGTCCCGTTGTGCCACGAACGGCATCTCGATCTCTTTGCACTGCCACGCGCGCGTCCGACGGCCCGCGATGGTGAGCACCGGGTCGACGAAGAGCGTCGGGTCACACCTGATACCCGAGCGCTCCAGGATCGGCGGCGTTCCGAGGCCGCCCGCCGCCAGCACCACGAGGTCGGCCGGCACGTACCGCTCGCGCAGCCCGCGCCGAACGATCACGCCCGTCGCCGCGCCGCTCTCGATGACGATCCGGTCGACGGGCGAACGCGTGATCACGCGAGCTCCGAGACGGGCGGCGTCCTCCACGAAACGCCTCGCGTCCCACTTCACCCCTTGGGGGCAACCGAGGACACAGCGGCCGCAGTGCCGGCAGCGCTCGGGGTCGCCCATCTTCGGCACCGGCTCGGGATCGAGGCCCATCTCCTCGAAGATGCCGAACAGTTGCCGCGTCGTGGCGTGCCAGCCACGGCGGTGCGCGGTCGAGACGGGGATCTCGTGGCGGATCTCGGCGAACTCCTCGTCGAGATCCAAGCCGAGCGCCTGGAGGTCGTCGTCCATCCGAAGGCCGTTCCCGGTCGCGACCGTGGTCGTCCCGCCGAGGCCCACGCCGTTCACGAGGACGAGTCCCTGCGGGGTCGACCGGGCGCGCATCGCCGGGAACGGCGCGCGGATCAGCCTGGGGTCGAAGAGGAGGCGCGAGCGCTTCATCCGCTCGATCGTTCGCAGGTCGAAGCGCAGAGGTCGGAAGTCGCCGCCGGCTTCGAGCACCGTGACGTCGAAGGTCCCCTGGAGCTCCTTTGCGATGGTCGCCCCTCCGGCGCCGCTCCCGACCACGATCGCACGCGGCCTCACGGGACCACTCCCGTGTGGAGGACGAGCGCGCGGCAAGCGGGCGCGCCTTCCGTGAGTCGCTCGGTGAAGCGGAGCCCGGCGGCACCGGTCAGGCCGGCGATCAGGCCGGAATCCACCGCGGACATCAGCTCGCAGACGCCTGGCCCGTATACGCGAGCGAACGCGCACCGAGGCACCACGATCGCTCCAGCGCGGCCGGTGCGGAACTCGATCCCGATCGCTTCGTAGAGCACGCCAGCAGCGGCGAGACCCTCCTCTTCCGTCCTGACCCTCAGACGGCGCTTCGCGCGCCGACCGAGCGCCCACGCCTCGGAGAAGAGACGTCCCTCGACCTCGGATCGGTCGGCGGTTCCACCGAGCGCGTCCTCGCTCCACCGGTGAGAGACGTCGATGGCGCACGCGAGGAGCTCGTCACCTGAGAGGCCCTTCATGGCTGGGCACGGTCGCTCGAAGCCCCTCGCGATCGCCGCGACCAGTTCGCGCAGGATCGTGCGGCGCACCAGCGCCGGCACGTGGAACCGCAAGAGCGCCAGCCGCACGCTCATACCGACACCTCCGTCCGAGGTGCCTCGCCGATATCGACGTGCGCCCCTACGCCCGGTGCGTGGCCGTACAGGGCGTCGATCTCCGTCGCGAACCGTCGGAGGACGACGGCCCGTCGCAGCTTCGAGTTCACGGTCATGTCGCCCGTCGCGACGGAGGGCGGGTCCTCGAGGATCGCCCACCGCTTGATCTGCTCCGGACGGGGGAGATCACGGTTCAGGGAGACGATCGCCGCGTCGAGGGACGAGCGCGACGGACCAGAGCGGTTGGCGTCGTTCGGCCAGACGAGAGCCGTGCAGAACGGCCGCCCCTCGGCGACGATCATCGCCTCGTCCACGCCGGGCAGATCCCGGAGGCTGGCCTCGATCCGCGATGCCCGCACGTACTTGCCGTAGGACGTCTTGAGCAGGTCCTTCCTGCGCCCCTCGATCACGAGGGCGTCCGTCTCCGTCAGTCGCCCGAGATCACCGGTCACGAGCCAGCCGTCACGGAAGGGCTGGTCGACCTCGCCGACGTACCCGCGCGTCACCTGCGGTCCGCGGACGAGCACCTCACCGTCCTCGGCGATCTTCACGCGGGTGTCCGGCAACGGCACGCCGACGGTTCCGATCCGGTTCCGGGCGACCGGGTTCAGCGTCACCAGTGGAGCCTCGGTGAGCCCATAGGCCTCGTGCACCTCGATCCCGAGCTCGCGGAAGGCCTCGAGCAGTCGTTCGCTCGCCGGCGCCGATCCGACCAGCAGCTGCGCGCACCGGTCGAGTCCGGACGCTCGCAGGAGGCCACGGCGGACGAACGGGCGGATCAGCGATCGCGCGAACGGCCCTCGGGCCAGGTATCGACGTCCTGCCGACGACGTCGCGAACCGGTCCCAGAGCTTCTCGTAGACACGGGGAACTCCGAAGAAGACGACCGGCCGAACCATCGGCAGCACGCGCGAGAGGTCGCGGAGCTCCTCGACGAACCAGACATCGACCGGCGCCGGCAGATATGCGGGACCATACGTCGCGAGGATCCCCTCGACGACGTGACTCATCGGGAGGAAGGAGACGTATCGCGCGGGCCCGGTCCGAGCCGTCCACGGCACGAGCGAGGCCATCGTCTCGCCCATCCAGCGGATCGCTCGGTGGTCGAACTCCACACCCTTCGGAGCACCCGTCGTCCCGGACGTGTAGCGGATCGTCGCGACGTCGTCGGGTCCGACCGGGGCTCTGACGAGGTCGGGTGGGGTTCCAGCGGCCGCGGGTGAATCGATGAAGTCCTCCCAGGCTTCGACGTCCTCGATCGTCCCGATCAAAGGTGCCGTGTCGCGGGCGAACGAGACGATGCGGACGTGATCCGGAAGCCGCGGCAGCCTCGCAAGCACCTCCGGAGATCCCATGAAGAGCACCCTCGCGCCACTCGCGATCACGATCTCCTCGATCTCCGCCGGCGGACTCGTGGGATAGACCGGAACGGCGACGGCTCCCGTGAGGCCGATGGCCAGGTCGAGGGTGAGGTACCGGGTCCCGTTCGGTCCCACGATCGCCACGCGATCGCCGCGTGCAACCCCGATGCGCCGGAGCGACCGCACCGCGGCGAGGACGTCCCCTCGGAGGTCGGCCCCATCCCGCGCGCGATGCCGCCCTCGCACCACGTCGTGGTACGTGATCGGCACCCGTTCGCTCGTCAGGCGGTGCAGGATCTGTTCGTGCACGGTCCGGTCGGTGCGATGGAGGAAGCCGTACCGAGCCGCGTAGGCGAGTAGGTTCGGGAGGCACTCGCGCCACACGAACCGGTACCGCCCGATCAGTCGGTCGGTGTTGTCACGAACGAACGTCCGGTGCTCCTGGAAGTAGGGGAGCAGCGCGAGTACGGGGTCGACCCCTGCTCTCGAGCGTCGGAGGCCGCAGAGCACGGGCCGTGGGATCGGTGCGAAGATCGGTCGCGGGAGTCGTACCCCGAGGCGCTCGAGCGACCAGATCCTGACGGCGTCGACCAGCTCTCGAGCCGTCGGGAGCGACTCCGCGGGAGCTGTCAGGTGGTAGGTGGCGCCGGCTGCGGCCGGGTCGCACGCCATGCGGACGATCGCGTCGACCACGTGATCGATCGGAACGATGTTCGCGCGGAGGTCCGGGCGCATCGGGAAGACCCGCAGCCGCCCCGTCATGTAGAGGCGGAGCGGTGCATAGACCGTGTTGAACGTCCTGATCGCGCCGCTCCTGGAGTCTCCGACGACCATCGCGGGACGAGCGATGGCGATCGGGAGCTCGTCCATCGCGGTTCGCACGAGCATCTCGCCTTCGTACTTGCTCCGCTCGTAGGGAGTCACGAACCCGAACCGATCCGTGGGTGGCCCCTCCTCGATCGTTCCCGTCCGCTCTCCGGCGACGTAGGCCGTCGAGACGTGCACGAGACGGTCGAGCCCGTGGTCCCGGTCGATCTCGCGGGCGAGCTCGAGGATGTGACGGACCCCTTCAACGTTCGTGGCTCGAAGAGCTTCGATGGGTGCGTCGAGGCGCAGGTCGGCCGCCGCATGGATCACGACGTCGACGTGCCGGACCAGCTCGCGGTAGACCTCGTTGGGCACACCGAGCCGGGGCGTTCGAATGTCCCCGAGGATCGGGCGCACGTTCCGGCCGATCCGCGAGACGAGGCCTGGCATGTCCCACCACGATCGAGCCAACGCCCGCTCCGGTGTCCAGCCTCCTGGTTCACCATCGGGCGCGAGAACGAGGACGAGGAGCTCCGTGGTCGGATCGCGCAGGAGCCCTTCGGCGACACGGCCCCCGATGAAGCCCGTCCCCCCCGTCAGGAAGATCACGCGGCCCATGGCTCCGCCTCGTACCCGTGCGCGGCGAGGAACGCACGAAGGAATCCCCGATTCCGGCCGGCGCGATCAAGGTGTGCTCGGTAGCCGTGTCGGAGCCGGTCCTCTTGCAGATGCGGATCCGCGATCAGCAGGTCGATGCAGCGATCGAGGTCGGAGAAGACCGCCGCGGACGTCGTGCGCAGGAAGAAATCGTCGAGTCGCAGATCGTCATAGAGGCTCGAGAGGCGGAGGTCGTGGCCGACCGCGATCTGAGGCACCTGCCCCGCCAACGACAGGATCGCCGCGTGGTACCGCGAGGTGACCAGCAGCTCGAGGCTCCGCAGCAAGACGGTCAGCTGTGACGCGTCGTACTCGCGAGCTGAGAAGACCCGAGCGCGCTCGGGGTGGCGCATCTCTCGCAGGATCGCGCCGGAGAGCGTGTCGTCGAGCTCCTCCATCGCGATCAACGCGACCGGACGGTCGTGGCGCTCGACGATCCGGTCGGCGGTCCTGGCGTAGCCCGCCGCGAGAACGTCACCCGCCCGGCGCCGCTGCCG
>JBOGVC010000015.1:0-5668 GCA_050695275.1 Actinomycetota bacterium
GCGGTGATCCGCGATCGATCGACCCAGCTCGGGATCCCGTTCGAGCCGAAGGCGCATCCGGTCGAGCTACTGTCGCTCTCCGGCGCGCTCGGCGCGCCCGTGCGTGCCACCGTGTCGTCGTTCGGCCCGCTGCTCCTCGGCAAGGTGCTCGACCTGAACAAGACGCAGGTGTCGGTCCTCACGCTCGTGTTCACGTACTGCGACGACCAACGGCTGCCGCTCCTCGACCTGACCGACCTGCGAAGCACGCTGAAGTTCCTCTCGTCGGACGAGGGTGCGCCGATCCTCGAGGAGTACGGGGGGTTCTCGAAGGCGACGATCGGCGTGCTCCTCCGCTCGATCGTGGAGCTCGAGGCGGCCGGGGCCGACGCGTTCTTCGGTGAGCCGGAGTTCGTCGTGCAGGATCTGCTACGGACGACCGACGACGGGCGCGGGGTGATCTCCCTGCTGGAGATCGCGGACGTGATGGATCGTCCACGGTTGTTCTCGACGTTCATGCTCTGGATGCTCGCGCAGCTCTACGCCACGCTTCCCGAGGTCGGCGACCTCCCCAAGCCGAAGCTCGCGTTCTTCTTCGACGAGGCGCACCTCCTGTTCGACGACGCCAGCGATGCGCTGATGGACCAGATCGAGCTCACGGCGCGGTTGATCCGCTCGAAAGGCGTGGGCGTGTACTTCGTGACGCAATCGCCCACCGACGTTCCCTCGTCCGTGCTGTCGCAACTCGGCAACCGGGTGCAGCATGCGCTCCGCGCCTTCACGCCCGATGACGCCGAGAACCTGCGGAAGACCGTGAAGACCTTCCCGATCACCGCCCACTACGACGTCGGGGAGACGCTCACCTCCCTCGGCATCGGCGAGGCGTTCGTCACCGTGCTTACACCGAAAGGAGTGCCGACCCCGCTCGCGGCGACGCGCCTCGTGCCACCCGACTCCATGATGGATGCGGTGGATGCGATGACGCGTTCCGAGCTGATCGCCGTCGGAGAGCTCCGCGAGAGGTACGCGACATCCGTGGACCGCGAAAGCGCGCACGAGATCCTCACGGGCAAGCTCGCAGGCGCCGCGGAGGCGGCGGACGCGCCACCGCTCCCGCCACCCCCACCGGCGCGGGAAGGGACGACGCGACCGGAAGGTCGAGCCGGCGCGGGAACGAAGTCGAAGGGTCGACCGAAGCCTCGTCCGAAGGGGAAGGCGTCCGAGAAGACGATGGGCGACCAGGCGAAGGACATCGGGATCGGCCTCGCGAAGGATCTGTTCACGACGGCCGACGGGCGTCGGACCCTACGCACGGTGTTCGGCACCCTCCTCGGCAAGAAGTAGCGCCGGCGCGCCCGCCTTCTCGAAGCGCGCCGGCTAGTTCTTCCGTCCCGGTTCGGCGAGAGCACCGATCCCAGCAGCCCAGGCCGCATCGAGGTCGGCGCCGGGCGGGAATCGGCCGTCGAGCTCGAGGATCGTCATGCCGTGCGCGAACGCCCACGCCGCGCGGGCTCGATCGGGATCCCCACCGACGGCGACGACGACCGGCTCAGCCGTCCACGCCTCGAGGCCCTCGGGGAGCCGCTCCCTCGGCAGTGGCCCACCGGTCGTGAGCCGGTACAGGTGCGGATGGGCGAGGGCCCACCGACGGTATGCCCGACCCAGCTCGGCGAGCGACGTCTTCTTCGGCCGGCCCTTCCGAGCGCCCGTGATCGCTCCGTGCAGCTCGGCACCCATCCCGCGGAAGGCCTCGGCCATCAGCAGCGCCTCGAGGTCGTCCTTCGACCGGACGTGCTTGTACAGGGAAGGCGCCCGGATCCCCATCGCCTCGGCCACAGATCGCATCGTCAGGCCCTCGGGTCCATCGCGCTCGAGGAGCTCGCGGGCCGTGTCGACGATCTCGGCGACCCGCGCGCTCCGTTCGGGAGCGCTCCGTTCGGGGGCGACGATCACTCAGACCCCTTGCGGGTGGAGCCCGGCGATCCGACGTGCGAGCGCCTCGTTCATCGCGCGGAATCCCTTCGCGGTTCCTCCGTCCCGGAGCTTCTTCCAGAGCAGTGGCAGGAGGATCCCGCCGAAGCGCTCGCTCTGGGTGAATCGCACGCGCCCGGGCCCCGACTCCTCGATCAGGAACCGGTGCTCGCCGTCGAAGACTCCCGGCACGAGCAGGTGTCCGAGCCAGCGGAGCTCGCGCCCCGGCTCGACCGTGAGCACCGTCGGATGCATCGTGATCCCGCGCTCGCCCTCTGGCTCGAGCCTGACATCGAGCTTCGCGCCCGGACGAAGCTCGCCCTCGATCTTCGTGATGAACGGGTTCCACTCGGTGTTCGCGGCGAGGTCCTGGAGGACCTCCCAGACCTCATCGGGCGTCCCGTCGAACTCGATCTGCGTGCTGAGCTCCCTCATCGCCGCCTCCCAGGTTGGCTAATGCTGTTAGCCTAGGCGAACAGTGTTAGCCTGTCAACCCGGAGCCACGGTGATCACGAGCTTCCCCGTCGCTTGTCCCGACTCCAGGTAGCGGATCGCCTCGCGGACCTCGCTCAGCGGGAACGTCCGATCGATGAACGGCGTGACCTTCCCGGCGTCGATGAGCTCCTTCAGGACGACCAGCCGGTCGCCGGGGTCCTTCGCGCCGCGGAAGGGATGGAACTGCGGCACGAAGGGTGCGACCACCGTCAGCCTGGCGAACCGGCCGAGGCTCCCGAACCATCGATGGCCCGACCGTCCGTACTGGTCGAACCCGCTCAGCACGTACGTCCCGTCGGGAGCGACCGCGCGCCGGCATTCCCGCCAGGGGCGGGTACCCGCGATGTCCAGGACGAAGTCGTATCGCTCGCCGCGCTGCGTGAAGTCCTCCTTCGTGTAGTCGAGGACCCTGTCCGCACCGATCGACCGGAGCATGTCGAGCTTCTCGGTGGCATCCACAGCGGTGACGTCCGCTCCCCACGCCTTGGCGAGCTGGACCGCGAAGCTCCCCACGGCGCCGCCGGCTCCGTTGATCAAGACGCTCTGCCCCGCTCGGAGCCGGCCCTCGTCCCGCACGTGCTGCACCGCGAGCGATCCGGACGTCGGGACGGCGGCGGCTTGTTCGAACGTGAGCCTCGTCGGTTTCCGCTCGAGCGTGGCTCCCGGGACCGCCGCGTACTCCGCGAACGCGCCACCGTTGCGCCACAGGTTGGCGCTGAGGCTCAGGCCGAAGACCTCGTCCCCCGGCCGGAACCGGGTGACGTTCGTACCGACCGACTCGACGACGCCGGCCAGATCCGTGCCCGGAACGCGGTGCTTCGGTGCGCGCAGTCCGGAACCCATCGCCCGGAGGACGTAGGGAACGCCCTTCATCGCGTGCCACACATCGGCGTGGATCGAGGCCGCGTGCACGCGGACGAGCGCCTCGTCATCGCTCGCGATCGGTCTGTCGATCTCTCGGAACTCGAGGACGTCGGCCGAGCCGTAGCGGTCCTGGACGATCGCCTTCATCCGGCCTCAGCCTAGGCGAACGACCGAACTCACCCGACCACGAACGCCCCTCGCATGCCCGATCGGTCCCCGAACTTGCAGGTGAACGCGAGCACGCCCGAGCGAGGGAAGACGACCTCGACCTCGTCTCGTGCCCGCACGCCACACGTCAGGTCGATCCCTTGCCCCCGCACGCTGAAGTTGTGCTGGCGGACCCCCTCGTTCTCGAGTTCGATCGTGACGGTCGCTCCGGCCGGGCCCTCCAGCACCGAAGGTCCGAAGTAGTCCTCGTCCATCTCCATCTCGATCGTGCCGCCGTCGACGACCCGATCCCTGCCGTGGAAGTTGACCCCGTGCCCGTCGATCACGATGTGGTCCGGCTCCAGCTCCTCGCGCTCGAGACCACCTCGGCGCATCCGACCGACGCCGTACTTCGTGTAGCTCGCATCGCCTTTCCCGGGATGGCACGGGAAGAATTCGGGACCGAGCAGCTCGGTGGACGATCCGGACGACGGGGGGACGATCCCCATCCCGCCCAACCCCGCCCGCGGCTCTTCGACCGGATCGCCGGTCGTGTCGCCCTGACACGACGTCACGACGAGCCCGACGGCGAGAACGACCGCGGCGGTGCGTGTGCGCTGCATGAACCCCCCATCCGACCCGACCCGGCGACGCTAACAGACGACCCGGCGCGGCAAGAGAACGCAACCGCAGGTGTTGTCGCCGCTCGCTCCGCGCGACAGGCTGGCGACCATGGCGAAGTTGATCTACGCCGCGCTCATGTCGCTCGACGGCTACGTCGCGGACGCGAACGGCTCGTTCGATTGGGCCGAACCGGACGAGGAGGTCCACACCCTCGTCAACGACCTGTCGCGGCCGATCGGCACGTACCTGCTCGGGAGAGGGATGTACGAGGTGCTGGTGGCCTGGGACACGATGGACACAACGGGCGAGCCGTCCCCCATCGAGGACTACGCCGACATCTGGCGCGCGACCGACAAGATCGTGTACTCGAGATCGCTCGACGCCGTCTCCGGCTCGCGAACGCGGCTCGAGCGGAGCTTCGATCCCGACGTGGTGCGCGAGATGAAGGCATCCGCGGAGCGTGACCTCTCCGTGGGTGGCCCCGATCTCGGGGCGCAGGCCTTCCGGGCAGGGCTCGTCGACGAGATCCAGCTGTTCCTCTCACCCGTCGTGGTGGGAGGTGGCACGCGGGCTCTCGCCGACGGCGTGCGCGTCGACCTCGAGCTGATGGACGAGCGCCGCTTCGGCAACGGCACGGTGTTCGTCCGCTACCGCAACCGCACCTGATCAGGGTCGGAGCTCATCCCCCGAACCAATCGGCCAGCGGCACGTCGGCGTCCAGAGCCTTGAGATCTCCGTCGTCACGGATCGCGGTCGCGGCGTCGGCGAACGCCTTCACTGCCGTCCACGTGAGCCCACCAACCGACGCTCACGCGACTCGCGCCGGCATCGACGAGCTCCGCGAGGCGCATCGCCGGCCGCGCCAGCACGTTCACCGGCTTCCCGACCGACCCGCAGACCGCCCGGATGTCATCGATCGTGTCGAGGCCGGGGGCGTAGAGGACGTCGGCACCGGCCTCCTCGAACGCCTGCAGTCGGCGGATCGTGTCCCGCGTGTCGGGGTTCCCTCGGATGTGGTTCTCGGCCCGTGCGGTGAGCGTGAACGGGAACGGGAGTCCACGGGCCGCCTCCACCGCCGCGACGATCCGCTCGGTCGCACGGTCGAGCGGATACAGCTCGCGCTCGTCGCGGTCGAAGTCCTCGATCGACCCGCCGACGGCTCCCGCTTCCGCGGCACGACGGATCGCGGCCGCGGCGTGGTCCGCGGTGGCGCCGTAGCCGTTCTCGAGGTCCGCCGAGACGGGCAGCTCGGTCGCACGATCGAGCACGCCCGCGTGCTCCGCCATCTCGTCGAGGGTCACGCTCCCATCGAGACGACCGAGCGTGAATGCGAGTCCGGAGCTCGTCGTGGCGAGCGCCCGGAAGCCGAGGGCCTCGAGCACGCGGGCCGATCCGGCGTCCCATGGGTTCGGGATCACGAACGGCTCGCCGTCGTGCAACGCGCGGAAGGCAGCCGCCTTCGACGACTGTCGATCCGACGTCACGAGGTGGGCGGGATCTCGGTGACGCGGCCCATCTCGTTGCCGTAGTCCCAGACGTCCATCGCGGGCGGCTCGACCCCGAGCGTCGTCAGCGCGGTCGCGATCTG
>JBOGVC010000016.1:0-5217 GCA_050695275.1 Actinomycetota bacterium
GCTTCGCTCGGATCGACGTGAGCCGGTCCAACGGGCGCGTGGCCATCGTCACTCCTTGAACGCGTACCCGACACCGTGGACGGTTCGGATGAAGCGCGGATCGTTGCCGTCCTCCCCGATCTTGCGCCGGAGACGCGCCACGTGCGAGTCCACGACCCGCCCGCCGGCGTGGTCCCGGTAGCCCCAGATCCGGTCCATCAGCTGATCGCGGGACAGGACGACGCCGGGTTCCCGAGCGAGCGTGAGCAGGATCTCGAACTCCAACGGCGTGAGCGGGATCTCCGACCCGTCCACCTCCACGCGTCGCCGTTTGGCGTCGACCATCAGTCCGTCGTGCTCGATCGGCTCTCCGTCCGACGAGCTCTCGATCCGCTCCCGCCGGCGGAGGATCGCCTGCACGCGGACGGACAGTTCTCGGAGGCTGAACGGCTTGGTCAGGTAGTCGTCGGCGCCGACCGCGAACCCGGCCACCTTGTCCGCCTCCTCGGTCTTCGCGGTGAGCATCAGCACGGGGGTCCAACCGTTCCGCTGGATCCGCGCGCAGACCTCGAGTCCGTCCATCCCCGGAAGCATCAGGTCGAGGACCACGAGGTCGGGACGGGTCTCGGCGTGTCGACGGAGGGCCTCGGGACCGTCGGAAGCCACGACGACGTGGTATCCCTCGCTCCGGAGACGGGCCTGTACGGCTTCGGCGATCGCGTCCTCGTCCTCGACGACGAGCACCGTCTGAGCAGCCACGACGTCATCGTATCCACCCCATCCCGTCCGCAGAGCCTCCGCGGGATGGAGAAATCGTGGTGAGCCCCCACGCTCCTCCCGGGGAGAGCGCTCCTCAGATGAGCGGGAGCGGTTCGGTGATATCCAGGAAGACGGTCGCGATCGCGAAGATCGAGAAGAAGATGATGACCGCCGCGGAGACCGGGACGAGCTTCCGGTAGTCGGCCTGCCGGCCCGTGACCTTCTCCCACACCAAGAGCAGGAGGTGGCCGCCGTCCAACGGTGGCAGGGGGAGCAGGTTGACGACGCCGATGAAGATCGTGACGTAGGCGGCGAAGTTCAGGAACAGGCCCCAGTTGCCTTGGGCACCCGCGTCACCGATCTGACGGCTCACACCGACGAGGCTCGTGGGGTCGTCGATCCGTCGGGGCTCGTCGCTGAAGAGGACCGAGAACGTCCGGCCGACCCCTTCGGTGAAGATCATGGGGATCGTCTCGACGCTGGCCCACGTGGCTCTCCCGACCCACTCCCCCGACTCCACGATCGACCCGGGGATCGACAGGTCCTCGGCGCCGAGGGTGAACCCGATCCGTCCCCTCGTGATCTCGTCCTCGGTGACGAGCAGCGGGACGATCTCGAGGGTGAGGCTGCGGGCGTCGCGTTCGATCACGTAGGTGAGCGGCTCGCCGGGGTTGTCCTCCGCGTACCGGGTGACGTAGCGGCCGAGAGAGTCGGGCGTCGGAGCCTCGAGGTCGCCGACGCGGGTCACGATGTCGCCGACCTGGAGCCCCGCCTCCCGCGCGGGCGAGGGACTCCCGTCGAGCGTCGGGGCGACTTCGCCCACCACCACGAGCTCCGTGTTCAGATCCCCGTACGTCACGAACAACGTGAAGTACAGGAGGGCGGCGACGAGCACGTGAGACAACGGACCGGCCAGGATCACCAGTGCGCGCTGCCAGATCGGCTTCGACCCGTACGCGCGAGCGACATCTTCGGGTGGGACGGCCTCGTACGGATTCATCCCGGCGATCTTCACGTAGCCGCCGGCCGGGATCGCCTTGACGCCGTACTCCGTCTCGCCACGCTTCACCGACCAGAGCCTCGGCCCGAAGCCGACGAAGTACTCCTGGATCTTGAACCCGAACCGCCTGGCGACCAGGAGGTGGCCGAGCTCGTGGATCGGGATCACGACGAGCAGGATGAGCGCGAGGAACCCGACGATCGCGAGCGGACCGCCCACCTAGCGGGCCTCGATGATCTCCGCCGTGCGGCGGCGGGCCCAGGTGTCCGCGCGCTCGATGTGCACGACCGAGACGACCGAGGGTGGCTCGTGCTCGTCGACGATGGTCTGGACGATCTCCACGATGCGGGGCAGCGGGATCTTCCCCTCGAGGAACGCCATCACGGCCACCTCGTTCGCAGCGTTCATCACCGCGGGGAAGGTGAGCCCCAGCCCGCCGACCCGGTAGGCGAGGTCCACGGCCGGGAAGGCTTCGTGATCGACGGGCTCGAACGTGAGCGGCGACTCCGTGAGCGGGAGCGACGCGACGCCCGTCGGCAGCCGCTCGGGCCACGCCAGGGCGAGCTGGATCGGCAACCGCATGTCCGCCGAAGCCATCTCGGCTCGCATCGAGCCATCGCGGAACTCCGCGATCGCGTGGACCAGACCCTCCGGATGGATCAGCACGTGGATCTGCGAGTACTCGAGACCGAAGAGGTAGTGCGCCTCGATCACCTCGAGGCCCTTGTTCATGAGCGTGGCGGAGTCGATCGTGATCTTGGGCCCCATCGACCAGACGGGGTGTTGGAGTGCTTCCTTCATCGAGGCCTTGGCCAGCTCGGTGGCCGTCCATCCGCGGAACGGACCGCCCGAGCCCGTGAGCACCACGCGCTTGAGGTCTTCCCGGCGCTCACCGCGGAGCGCCATCGCGAGGGCCGCGTGCTCGGAGTCGACCGGCAGGAGCCGCTCCGGCTCACCCTTGATCAGGTCCATGACCAGCTCGCCGCCGACGACGAGCGATTCCTTGTTGGCGAGAGCCAGCGTCTTCCCGCTCTGGAGCGCGGCGAGCGTCGGACCCAGTCCCGACGAGCCCACGAGCGCGTTCAACACGATGTCCGCTTCTGCCTCCGATGCCAGGCGTTCGGCCGCATCGGGTCCGACGACGAAGTCCACACCGCGGATCGAGCCGAGGTTCGTCCGGACCTCCTCCGCCGCCGTCTCATCGGCGATCCCGACGACCGGTGGCAGGAACTCGCGGATCTGACCGGCGAGGAGCTCCTGGTTCGTCCCCGCGGCGGACAGGCCGATGACCTTGAACCGCTCGGGATTGCGACGAACCACATCCAGCGCTTGGGTCCCGATCGAGCCCGTCGATCCGAGGATGGTGACGCTCCGCATGGGAACAGACTACCCCCGTGCGCAAGGGAACAAGGAGCAACCGGGTCAGAACGCGGTGATCCGGAACGGAGTCGCTAGAAGGCGATGACCCGCAGCAGGAGCAGAGCGGCCGGCGCCACGAAGAGGAGCGAATCGATCCGGTCGAGCACGCCGCCGTGTCCGGGGAGGACGCTTCCCATGTCCTTCACGCCCACGTCGCGCTTGATCAACGATTCCGCGAGGTCCCCGAACGTCGCGGCCAGCGAGACGACGATGCCGAGCAACGCCGCGTTCACACGCGCCCTGGAGAAGATCTCCGGCGCCACGTCGACGAACGACGTGACGAACGCCATCGAGACGATCACGGTGATCAGCGACGCACCCACCAGCCCCTCGATCGACTTCTTCGGGCTCGTCGCCGGCGCGAGCGGCCGCTGGACGAACGATCCACCCCAGACGGAGCCGATCAAGAACGCCGCCGTGTCGAAGACGAACGTCAGCGCGATCACGGCCACCACGACCTCGGCGTCGAACGTGGTGAGGATGATCAGCAACGAACCCGCGAGGGCGGGGATCCACACCAGACCGAGCATCGTGAGACCGATGTTGCCGACCAGGTCCTTCCGATGCGGTGCGGGAACGGTCAGGTACCACAGGAAGGTGGCCAGCAAGCCGAGGGTCACCATCGAGGTCAGCCCCGCCTCACCGTGGTAGTAGGCACCCGCGAGGACGAGCGCGCCGCTCACCAGACCCACCGCGGTGGCCGGTTGCCGGTGGTGCTTCACCATCACCCCGTACAGCTCACCCTGCGCCACGAGCGCCACGACCGACGCGACGATCGCGAAGACGCCTTCGCCGATCAGGAGCGCCACGACGGCGACGCCGGCGAGGACGATCCCCGTGAGGAACGCGGCCGGCATGTCCCGCTCGGCACCGCGCCGGTCGAGGTCGGCTCCGACCTCCACCGCGGCCGGCTCTTGCCAGCTCGGTCCGCCGAGACCTTCCCCACCGACGACGATCGTTCGCGACGGCTCCTCCTCGGCCATCGCGGCGAAGACGTCCTCGTGCTCATCGGGTGGGTAGGGCTCGGCTCCGAGCTCCTCCATGAGGTCGGTCGCGTTCTCCTCGTCGATCTGGACGACACGGGGTGCGGCGGCAGCGCCCTCACCGCCGAGCGGATCCGAGAAGTGGGCCGCCGCCTCCTCGAGCTCCGCGTCGGAGGGCCGAGTCGCCTGCTGGTCCTCGACGTCGTCGGCGGGCCAGTCCTCATCGGCGGCGGCGGGCGGTGCGAACAGATCCGCCTGATCCTCGTCGGCGCCCTGCATCACGGCGGGACCACCGAGCGACATCTCGTCAGCGTCGTCGTCGCTGCCGGCGGAACCTCCCAGGGCCTGCCCCACCGGTTCGAGCGACGCCGTGTCGTACCAGTCCCCGTCCTCGTCTTCATCGTCTTCGAACACGGTCGCGGACGTCTCGTCGCTCGCCGGGGGCACCGCGACCACCTGCTCAGGCTCGCTCCGCACCGTGACGTGCTCTTCCTCGGATACCGCCGGATCCGGCGATGCCGTCGCTGCCGGGGCTCCCTCCGGCTCGTCCCAGTCGACGTCTTTGATCGGGGCGAAGAACTTGTCGAGATCCTCGAACAGGTCGTCGCTCTCGCGCTCGTCGTCGGGCACTAGACCTCCATGAGCTCAGATTCCTTGTGGCGCTGCACTTCATCGATCGACGCCACGTATCGGTCCGTCAGCTTCTGGAGCTCCTTCTCTCCCCTCGAGAGCTCATCTTCCGAGATGGAATGCTCTCGCTCAAGCTTCTCCATATCATCCTTCGCGTGCCGGCGGACGTTGCGGACGGCCACGCGTCCCTCCTCCGCCCGATGGTGCACCTGCTTCACGAGTTCCTTCCGGCGCTCCTCCGTGAGCGGAGGGAACGCGAGCCGGATCACCTGACCGTCGTTGGACGGCGTGATCCCCAGGTCGCTCTGCTGGATCGCCTTCTCGATCTGTGCGATCGACGTCTTGTCGAACGGCTGGACCACCAGGAGCCGCGGCTCGGGGACGTTCACGGACGCGAGCTGGTTCAGAGGAACCGGGGTGCCGTAGTACTCCACCGTGACCCGGCTC
>JBOGVC010000017.1:0-6363 GCA_050695275.1 Actinomycetota bacterium
GCGTCCTCGACGACCTGGATCCGGCCGTGTGGACGCGGACGGACGTCGTCGGGGAGCGGGGCCTGGGCGCGATCCTCGTCCACCACCTCGGCGCATCGCAGCGCTGGCGGCACGGGTTCCAGGACACCGGCGAGTCGCCGGAGCCCGAGCTCGACCCACTCCCGACGATCGAGCAGTTGCGCGAGCGCTGGAAGGCCGAATGGGCGGCCGTCGACGCGTGGCTGCCGACCGTGACCGACGGCTTCGTCGGATACGTCCACGAAGGCGTGCCCGTGTGGCAGATGTTGGTGCACGTCGTGAATCACGGGACCCAACACCGGGCGGAGGCGGCGGCGCTCCTCACCGCGGAGGGCCGATCGCCGGGCGAGCTCGACCTCATCGACTACGCCGAAGCACAGGCAGCGGGAGGTCCCGAAGGAACTTCCTAGACGCGCGTCTTCCCCGGTGGGATGCCGACGGGGAGATCGGTCGTCCCAGAAAGGTCCGGCTCGGTCTTCCGCCGGCGCCGAAGCACGAAGAGGAGCCACAGCCCGGCACCGAGCGCCAGGCCGATCGCCACGATCACCGCGAGGAGACCGAGGGACACACCCGGTGACGATGCGGGCACCGTTTCCGATCCGGTGCCGGGCGCGGATGGGAACGTGATCCGCGCCTGCGCCTGCCGCTTGACCAGATCGGAATGCAGTCGCAGATCGGCCGTCCAGGGACCGTCCGGGATGGATGGAGACAGGACGATGCGAACCGGTCCGCGCTGCCCGATCCCGATCGTCGTTCCGAGCTGCGCGGGGAACGGGCCTGCGGAGAGGCCGCCGGGTCCGTCGGACAGCCGCAGCGTGCCGCTGAGGTCGATGGCTCGGCCGCCAGTGTTGACCACCGTCGCCGACACGATGGGATTGCCGGCGTCGTCGCGGGAGGCCGTCAACGACTCGATACGGAAGTCCGTCGGGGGCGCGCCGCCGCGGCCCACCGAGAGGTAGACGCGGATCCCGACCCGATCGACGGTGACCACATCCCCCTCGGCCGGAGAGCTCGGCGGCGTCTGCGCCCAGACCACCGCGTACCGTTCCCCGTCCTCCGCATCCTCCGGGACAGCGATGGTCACGAGCGCCGTGGCCGATCCATGCGGCGACACGTCGACCGACTTCGGATCGACCGTGATCCAGCTCGAGAGCTCGTTCTGCGTCTGACCCTCGAGGAAGCGGAACGTCGACTTCGCGACGATCGCTCCGGCCGCGTAGAGCCGGAGCGGCATGACGTGATCCAGGCCGCTGGAGACCTCGATCCGGCGGCGGATCGTGTCGCCTTGGTTGAGGTGATCGATGATGTACAGGCGCGCGCGGGGGTCGTCCGCCAGATGCTCCGGGGCCTCGAGCAGCCGGATGCCGATCGAGCCGTCGGGCACGCCGCTCTGCGCGAGCGCCGGAACGACCTGGACCAGCGCGAGCAGGGCACCGGCGACCAGCGACCGTCGCACGAGGATCATCCTATGAGCCATGGCATGCCAGACCCGCAGCTCACCGATGCGCTCGGCTCGATGCGACTCGAGGGCGACCTCCCTACGCGACGGAGTGGGTGATCGTTCCGGTATAGGTCCCCGCGACAGCAGCCGCGGGAACGTTCACGGTCACCGTCGGGTTCCACGACGCAGAGTCGTTGCCGATGATGGCGCTCGCGGAGAAGGCCGTGCGCGCGACGCTCAGGGCCTGCGCGTTCAGCGCCGTGGCCTGACCAGGAAGGAACACCGCGGTGCCCGAGCTCGCCGTGGCGGCACCGGACCAGTACGTGACCTGTCCCTTGGCGATGGTTTCGTCGGCGCTGGCTCCACCCGTGGTGAAGTTCGTCGCGGACACCGTCGCCGTCCAGGTACCGAGCAGCGCTCCACGCGTGTCGGTCACCGTCACGGTTCCGAGCTGCGCGGAGAGGGCATCCCCTCCGGAACCCGATCCGAGGCCGCTCGATGCGGGCGCACTGATCGAGAGGGAGCCGGCCGCGATGCTGAAGGTCGTGGTGGTGTCCGCGGCGCGGGCGGGAAGCGCGAACGCGAGCAGGCTGAACACCGCACCGACGAGCACGATCCGCTTCTTCGCCATCAGAGTCTCCTTCGAACGAGTCGACCGCACCCTGCGGTTGACCTCTTCTTCGTTGCCCATCGGGGAAACACGACGAACGCTTGAGAGGGAATCGGAAACGAGCACCGTTCGATCTCGAAATGCGATCCATCCCACGTGCTCGGATGCGGAGAAACTACCTACGAGAAACGAAACCCGATCTCGCCGACATCGGACGGGCGAGGAGACACTGGGCGGGCTCGTTCAGCCGCTGAGCTCCTCGAGCTTCGCCTTCACGATCTTCTTGACCAGCGGTGACGGAAGTGGCTTGCCGATCGGGAATCGGATCGTGCCTTTGGCGAGGCCGTATCCCTTCAGATCGTCCGAAAGGCGCTCGATCACGGCAGGGCTCGCGGGGAAGAGGCTGCAGTGCTCCTTGAACGCCGAGTAGTACACGAGTGGACGCCCGTCCACGTAGAAGCCCGGCATCCCGTACCCGATCTTCTCCGTCGCCTTCGGCACCACGGCCAACACGGACCGACGCACGTGTTCGAGGGTCTCTCGGACGTCCTTCGGCTGATCGGCCAGGTACTCCTCGACGGTTCCGTACCTCTTCATCTTCGGGCTCATCGTCGCTCGAGCGTATCGGGTCCTGATCGGCTGGATCTGGTGACGGTCGGTGCGCGGTCGCGGTCCGTCGAAACCCTCCCGATGAGCTATTGCGCTGGACGCGAACGCGGGTCTACGTTCCGACCTCGATGACGACCGAGCGAGGAAGGGAGGGAACGATGGATCGGCGACTCAGCATCGACATCCTTCCCTTCACCATGCGTCCTGCGGGGGCTCTGCCCTAAGCGCCGGTCCCATCCGACGTCGAGGGCCGCCTTTCGGGCGGCCTTGCTGCATCAGAGGGAAGACCTCCCGAGCCGCATCCGCACACGAACGGAGACCGTACGTATGTCCACGATCAGCTTCGCACTTCCCCACAGCACCAGCGTTCTCACGGCTTCACCGGCACCGCCGACGGGAAAGGACGGGATGGTCCGTCATGGACCACGAAGAGCGATATCGCGCAGCGACCTCGGACGGGGCACAACGCCGCGTCCTGGTCACGCTGCTCTTCACCGACCTCGTCGGCTCGACACGGCTGGCGGCCACGCTCGGTGACCGCCGATGGTCCCTGCTCCTCAGAGCCCACCACGGGCGGGTCCGCGATCTCCTCGATCGATGGGGCGGCCACGAGGTTGACGATGCCGGCGACGGCTTCTTCGCGACCTTCGACGCGGCGACACCTGCCGTCCTGTGCGCCACCGCGCTCGCGGTCTCACTCGCCGAGCTCGGACTGAAGGCTCGAGCCGGGATCCACACCGGCGAGTGCATCCGAGACAACGGCAAGGTGCGAGGGGTCGCGGTCCACGCGGGTGCCCGCGTCGTGGGGCGGGCGGGGCCGGGCGAGGTGCTCGTGACCCGCACCGTCCGGGACGTGGTGGCGGGATCCGATCTGCTGTTCGAGGACCGCGGGTCGCACGAGCTCCGAGGCCTCCCGGGTCAGTGGCAGCTGTACGCGGCCCTCGACGGCGGCGGCGGCTCGACCGAGGACCGCGTCGCGGTCCGGCACGTCTCGCACGTGCCTCGGAGGGCGAGGCGGGTCGGCTCCCTCGCACGGACCCGGTGACGATGGAGTCGGACATGGGAGAGGGAGCGGCGCACGCCGCTCCCTCTCGCACGTGACGCCCGGTCGGGTTAGCCGCCGGGCTGCACCACGCCGTTCACGCGGAGCGTGTACGGCGCGTACTGCTGCACCAACTCGGTGGAGTCGTGGTACGTCACGATCGCGGCCACCGTTTCGGCTTGGAACCCGATCGCCTTCCGCAGGGCTCCGCCGGTGAGGACGCCGTTCATGTCCTCGTCCAGCGGCACCTCGGCGATGAAGGCCCTGTTCCCGCCGCCGTACGCGATCACTCGGACCGTGTACCTCTCGACCTCGACGTTGTTGAACTGCGTCGCCGACTGCCACCCCTCGAACGAGGAGCCGTCGGAGATCAGCGTCTCGCCGATCATCACGTCGTCGACCCAGAAGCCGTCGCCGTGGGTGTTCGAGTCCGAGAAGTACCGGAACGCGAGCCCCACGTCGGTCTGACCGGCCCACGGCGTCAGGTCACAGGTCTGCGGCTGGAACGTGGGCTCGGCGTTGAAACCGTTGAACCCGTGCCCGAACCCGGGGCCGACGTTGCCGAGGTCCGGATCCGTGTCGTCCACGGTGTCCGTGCACTCGAGGCTCGTGTAGGTCTCGCCTCCGTCGTCGGTGATCTGGACGTACCCGAAGTCGAAGGTCGTCTCCAGATCCCAGGCGGCGTCGAAGGTCAGCGCGGGCGTGCCCGCGGGAACGTCGACCTCCTGCACGATCACCGAGTTCCGGCTGTCGGCGTCCGTCGAGTGCAACGCCGGGTCACCGGGCTGCCCAGGCGGATCCGCATCGATCGCCCAGTCGATCGGCAACGGCGGCAACGCGTTCACCCCGTCGAACGAAACCCGTTCGATATCCGATGCGGACAGGAACGAACCCTCTCCATCGCGCAGCCGGACGTAGTCGGAACCGTTCGGCGGAGCGCCAGGCGTGCTGAACGTCTGGATCGTGTCCCAGTTGATCGTGGCGTCCAGCGTCGACACCTGGAAGTCGGACTCCGCTCCGCCCTTCAGGTTGGCCCCATCGTCCAACACGCCGTCCAGCGCGGCCACCGCGGCCCACCGGTCGACGATCCCTCGGGCGTCGAGGCTGCTCCCGTGCGCTGCCAGCAGCGCGTCCAGGCTGGCGAAGCCCTGCAACTCTTCATCCTGGTGCAGGTCGCCCATGAACCCTTCACCGAACCGGTCGGCGAGGAGCTCCATCATCGTGTAGGCGGCCCCGTAGTCGCACAGGATCTCCCACTCGAAGTCGTTCTGGTCTCCCCACAGGTTCAGCGAGTTCTCGGGACCACCGTCCCGTGCGATCGGATTCACGTCCGTCTGCACACCCAGCCATCCCAGGAAGCACTGGATGTGGCTGTCGTGCCCGAGCTCCGTGATGGGGATGGACGGGTCGACGTAGCCCGTCAGGGTCTGCGCCCAGTCGGCGAGGCCCTCGTTCATCCAGGTCGTCTCCGCCGGGTCCACGTAGGACAGGAGGAGGTGCTGGTACTCGTGCGCGAAGACGCCCTCGTACAGGTTCGGACGGGCCGGTGCGCTCGTGCAGAGGTTGTCCGTCGGTTCGTGCGGCGGGTTGTCCCCCGTCCGGTGCAACCAGTCGAACGCATCGATCGTCATCACGTTGCGATCGAAGAAGAGCCCGAACGCCGACGAGAAGAAGCCGGCCACGTACGAGAACCCTTGCGAGTTGTTCGTGTCGTAGAAGTTGTCGTCACGGACGTTGTCCACGAGCACGACCGTGTCGTCGCCGTCGCCCGAGAAGTCACCGGGAAGGAGCGCGTTCGACCCGTCCCGGTCCGGCGCGACGCTGAACGTCTCCGACTCCTTCGGCAGGATGTTGTTGTCGAACTGATCGACGAGGTACGAAACCTGCTCGTCGGTGATCGTGGTCCGCTCGCCGTTGCGACAGTCGTCGGCCGGGAAGTCGGTGCCGCTCGAGACCTCGTCCTCGTCGCTCGCGACCCAGACCTCGACGTTGTTCCCCACCGCCCGGAGCGTGTAGTCCTTGAAGTAGAAGAACCCCTCGATGAAGTCGGCGCCCAACCACGGTTTCTCGTCGCCGACGACGGACTGCGCAGTGACCGGGGCGGAGGCGGTAGCCGCCTGGCGGAACTCGCTCCTCGTCTCTGCGTTCAGCTTCAGCTGGGAGGCCTTGTCCGCCTCGATGTGCTGGATCCCCACATCGACGGTCCGCTCCGCCTTCTCGGTGGCGGCGTGAGCGCCCGTCCCGGGTGTGAACACGGCCAGTAGCAGGATCACCGCTACCAGGCCTGAGATGCGTCGTCGCATCCGTGCACCACTCCTCTCGTGCCCCGCCGGGGGGATCGGGGTCGCCGAAGACCGGGGGGCGGTCGACCGATGTGCCTCGAGCCTATGGAGCGGTCGGAGAAGACGTCAACGCGTGCCGATCCCCCTCGATGCCGGCTGCCTCAGGGATCGAGCTTGCCCGATCCCGGCGGGAGGAGCATCGGGTTGCCCACGGCTTCGAACTTCCGGAGGGGACGCTTCGGGCGGTATCGCTGGGCCAGGCCCATCACGACCGCGCTGTCGGCCTCGACCCCTTCCGCGTAGATCGCATCGGACCGCTCCCCGTTCGGGAGCTTGACGTAGCCGTCGTATGCGAGGACGT
>JBOGVC010000018.1:0-12942 GCA_050695275.1 Actinomycetota bacterium
CGACTCGGCCCTCGTTTATTTATAACAACACGCGGTGGCCGGCGAGCGCCGCGAGCGGTTCCTCTCGACCCGGGCGACCCTCGCGCGCGGCACGCTCACGGAGCGGGCGACGCCGATCACGGTGGACGATGACACGGTGGTGGCCCGCCGGCCGGGCTCGATCTGCGAGCTCGTCGTGGAACCCGATCGCATGATGGTCCTCCTGGGGGATCGACGCCTCGAGATGCCCGACCGGTTGGAGCCGGCGATGCGCCAGATCTCCCGGCTGGGCGACGACCGCACGCTCGCCGTCAGCGACCTCACGCTGCATCTCCCCGATGCCGCGAGCCGCAGTGTCCTCGTCCGGCGTCTCGTCCGGGAGGGTCTGCTCACGATCGTCGGCGGGCGCTGAGCCTCCGCGTGCCCGCGCTCGACGACCGCTGCTCGCTGCGGAGCCTCGCGGCCGGGGAACCGCTCGCGGGGACGGCCTCCACGATCCGGCACTGGTTGCTGATCGAGCACCCCGGGCCGTGGGGCCGCGACGGACTGCTCGACGCCCGGCTGCCGGCGGGGTTGGGTCGGGAGCTCCGGGACCTCGAACGCAGGACCGGCGCCCGTGTGCTGCTGATCCGGAAGCCCGATCGCTTCCCCGAGTACGGGGACAACACGCTGATCTGCTTCGCCGTGGACACCCGTGAGGCCTGGCTCCGCTCCGCGGTGCTCGATCGGATCGAGGACGCCGTGCACCTGGACCCGCGCGAGCGAGCGTCGTTCGCGGGCGGTCTTGCGGAAGCACCGCTGTTCGTCGTCTGCACGCACGGCCGTCGCGATCCGTGCTGCGCCGAGCGGGGCCGCCCGCTCGCCGGGGCGGCCGCCGCGGCCGATCGCGAGGTCATCTGGGAGAGCACGCACGTCGGCGGCGACCGGTTCGCCGGCAACCTCGTCGCGTTCCCACACGGGCTGTACTTCGGACGGGTCGAGCCGGAGGAGGTCGCCGACCTGATGCAGGGATACCGCGCGGGGAGGATCGCGCCGCTCCATCGATACCGCGGGCGCTCGTCGGACGCCTTCCACGTCCAGACGGCCGATCGAGCCGTCCGCGATCACCTCGGGCTCGATCGGATCGACGACGTGACGCGGGTGCGCGACACCCGCCGCGGGGACCGGGCCCAGGTCGGATGCGACACGCCGCTCGGGCACGTCGTCGTCCACCTGGAGCGAACCTCCAGTGCACCGATGCGACTCACGTGTCACTCCTCGGCCGACGAAGCGCCGGCGGGGTGGCGCGTCCTCGGGATCGAACGCGAGCGTGGAGCCCTCTAGATCACGAGCCAGCGATCGATGACGACGGCGCTGCCCGAGCTCGCGGCGCGGTGCGAACCCAGGACCACGATGCGGACCGTGTGCGGACCATCGGCGAGCTCCGACGCGAGCGGCACGGTCGCGAACGTCTTCTCGGGCGCGTAGAGATCGACGACCTTGATGAGGGCACCGTCGAGCCACACCTCGGCCTCCCCCATCCCCGGTCCACGCTGGGTTCGGAGCGCGACCCCCGTCCCGGTGAACGCGAGCGTCGCCATCGCCCTTCGGGTGCTGCTGATCGCCGAGGTCCCGCCGCTCGCCCCGGCATCGACCGCGGTGGCCCATCGCACGGACGAGGCGTGAGGGTCCGACCGGAGCTGGCCGCCCCACCGAAGCGCATCGATCGCCACGCGGGTGCCGCCTGCCGCCGGCCGCTTCGTGCCGAGGACCTCGACGGAGAGCTCGTGCTCCCCGGGGCCGAGCCCGTCGAAGCGGCGCTTCACCCCCGTCGTCCACGTCCGGGCGAAGCCGTCGAACGTTCCGGCCACCCCTCCGTCGATCCGGACCCTGGCCTTCCCCATCTCGGGACCGGAGACCGTGAAGAGCGTCACCGACCCGCCCGAGAAGGCGTACGCCGCCGATGCCCCGGCCCGCCGTTCCCACCGGTACGAGCCGCCGATCGCCTGCGGATCGTTCGTGCGCCCCCAGGCGTAGTCGGTGCCGGCTCCGTCCTCCTCCACGCTCGCGACGGACGTGAACGTCGCGACGGCGTCGGTGGGAGCGGACACCGGGAACGAGCAGACCGGCCCGGATCCGCTGCAGGGACCGCTCCAGCCCGTGAAGATCGACGCGGAGTCCGCGGTCGCCGTGAGGGTCACCGTGGAATCGACGGCGAACGCCGCCGAGCAGGTCGCGCCGCAGTCGATGCGAGCGGGCGATGACGTGACGGTCCCGTCACCGCTCCCCTGACGCTCGACCTGGACCGGGTATCCGAACACCGCCGACACCTCCTTCGTCCCACGCATCGGGACGTCGCAGGTGGGGGACGCGCCGGCCGCGCTGCAGTCACCGGTCCACCGGAGCAGCGTGGCGCCCGGATCGGGCGTGGCGGAGAGCGTGACCTCGATGTCCGGGTTCGCGAGTCGGCTGCACGTCGAGGAGCCACCGCCGCAGTCGATGCCGGCGCCGTCGATCGCGCCGCCGGCCGGCGGGGTGACCTCCAACGAGGCGATCTTGCCGCGACCGAGGCTGGAGCCGTCGAAGCGGTCACGGTCGACGTTGCCGGCGATCCCGGCGACGTGCCCGGTGGAGGTCCACTGCCAGAACGTCCAGCCGTTCCCGCCCCACTCGTCGGCCGGCACGCTCGGTGCCGACACACCCCAGTGGGCGATCCACAGCGGATACCCGTGGTCGGCGAACCATCGCGTGTTGCCCATGGCCACGTGCCAGAAGTTCGGGCTCGTGTAGATCAACGGCTTCACGCCCGTCCGCGCGGAGACCCGCTTGACCCACTCGCGGACCCAGTCCTGCATCTCCGCGATCGTGAGCCCGTGGGTCTCCTCGATGTCGAGGACCGGCAGGATGTCGCCGGCCGCGATCTGGGCGTTGTTCACGAAGTAGTTGGCCTCGTGGGTCGCGTCGTCGTCGGCTCGTCCGACGTTCGCGCGGTGGTACGCACCCACGACGAGCCCGTTCGCCGTCGCCTCCGCCAGGTACTCGACGTACATCGGGTCGACGGAGCGAGCCGTGGAATCCGTGTTCCCGATCGTCGCCCGCATGATCACGTAGCGCACCGGCGTGGATGCGACCTCGGCCCAGTCGACGTCGCCCTGCCACTTCGACACGTCGATCCCGGGGACCTGTTCCGCGGCGAACGCTGGCGTCGCCGGGACCGCGACGATCGTCGCAGCCAGCAGGGAGACAGCCAGAGCGACAGTCATCCGCGCAGGCTCCCCGACGCAGGACGTCGTGCACCCAGCCCCGTTGCTCGCATGCAGCAACCATAACCGCCCGAACCCGCGAGCCGTGGGTAGGCTGGCGGGATGCTCGGTGAGGAGGAGGCCGTGGTCCTGGAGGTGGCTCCCTTCGATCTCCACGGCGTCCGGTACTACGACCTCGCGGTGGGGTTCCCGGATCGGTCCGTGACGCAAGCCCGGCTCGGCGCCGAGAGCGTCCCGGAAGGGCTGCAGAAGGGCGATCGCATCCTCGCGACGCGCGTCGCGAACATGGTCGTCTCGGTGCGCCGTCCGTAGCGAGCCCGATGGTCGATCAGCGCTTCAGCGTCAACGCGGCTCCGGCGGTCACGAGGACGAGACCGGCGACGCGCGCGAGCGTGACGGGGATCCGGGGCGACCCGAGCCAACCGTAGGCATCGATCAGAGCTCCCGCGGCCAGCTGCCCCGCGATCAGCAACGCCACGGTCGCGAACGTGCCGATCCGCGGAGGCGCGTACGCGATCGCCAGGACGATCATCGCGCCGACGAGCCCTCCGAGCCACAGCCAGAGCGGCTGCTGGAGCGCCGCGACGATCGACCCTCCACGTCCCAACGCCACGGCCAGCACGATGACCAAGACCGCGGCGAGGATCACGCCGAAGCCCGCCGAGCCGATCGTGCCCACGCGCCGCCCGAGCGCTCCCGAGATCGACGCCTGCGCCGCGCCGGCGATCCCGGCCGCCAACGAGAAGATGATCGCGAGCCGTGTCCCCGTCATGAGGGCGAGGCTACCGAACGAGTCGCCTACCCACGTTCGATGTGCATCGCAGACTCTTCGGCGCTCTCTGCCGGATCGGAGGAGAGCTCCCCGACCTCCTCCCGGGTCCGGTCGAGGTCCGCCTCGTCCGGCGGAGCATCGAGGTCCTCCGCGACGGCGTCCTCGGTCGCGACGTCGTCGTCCAGGATCGGATGTGGCCGCCCTCCCTCGGCGGCGGGCGGGTCCGTCGGCGATGCGTCGGGCTCGTCCATCGCGAGGCGACGCTCGAGGGACCGTTGGCCGTGCTCCCCGGCAGTCGTCCCCGGTTCATCGACGGCGACCGGGTCGTCCGGGATCTCGAACGGCTCGCCGGGCGAGTCGCCGACGGGGTCGGCTTCCGATGCGTCCCTCAACGCGTGCTCCGGCTCCGAGCCCTTCGTGCCGGCGCCGTCTTCCGCTTCCTCGTTGCGGCAGCCTTCTTCCCGGCGGCCACGCGCTTCGTGGACTTGCGAGCTGTGGACTTGCGAGCCGAGGCCTTCTTCGCCGTGGACTTCCTGGCCGCGGCCTTGCGCGCCGGGGCGGTCTTGCGCTTCCTCGTCGCGGTAGCTTTCTTCCCAGCAGCCACACGCTTCGTGGACTTCCGGGCGGTGGACTTCCGGGCGGCGGACTTGGCGGTCGACTTCCGAGCGGTCGACTTCCTGGCCGCGGCCTTGCGGGCCGGCGCCGTCTTCCGCTTCCTCGTTGCGGCCGCCTTCTTGCCCGCGGCCACGCGCTTCGTGGACTTCCGGGCCGCCGACTTCTTGGCCGTGGACTTCCGGGCAGCGGACTTCTTGGCTGTCGACTTCCGGGCGGTGGCCTTGCGGGCCGCGGCCTTGCGCGCCGGGGCGGTCTTCCGCTTCCTCGTTGCGGCCGCCTTCTTGCCCGCGGCCACGCGCTTCGTGGACTTCCGGGCCGCCGACTTCTTGGCCGTGGACTTCCGGGCCGCCGACTTCTTGGCAGTGGACTTCGTGGCGGTCGGCCCACGACCCGGGGTCAGGCTCCTGCCCGTCGGCCCCCTGTCAGCGGGCGCCGTGCCGATCCCGGTGGACGGCGTCGGGGTGGGGGTGGCGGGATCCATCGGCCCACCCACACCGGTCGTCGTGGTCTTCGAACGGGGCACCGGCCTGTCCCAGGCGGGCGTCTCGGGACGCCAGGACGGCTCCGGTGCAGCGGATCCGTCGAGGCTCCGCTCCTCTGCCTCACGGCTCGGGTCCGTCCGTTCCGTCTCGCTCTCGGTGCTGTCGCTGCCGGGCCATTCGCGTGGATCGCGCTCGGATGACGGCATGTGTGCGCTCCCTCCTCGTGTCGGGGTCATCTCTCCCCTACCCCAACGAGGAGGGAACGAAGCGGACTTATCCGAGGTCGGCCACGGTGACCCAGGGACGATCCGGCGAGATCATCGCGCTCCCGGTCGCCATGGCCACGCGCTTGCCGTTGGCATCGTCGATGTGGCAGGTCGTCACCGCGATCGTCCGGCCCCGCTGCTCCACGGTCGCCCTCGCGATCAGCTCTCGGCCGTCCGGCGTGACCGGCCGGAGGAAGTTCACCTTCAGGTCGAGCGTCCCGAACGAGGTGCCGGGGGGCAGGGTCGTCATCACCGCCGTGTTGATCGTCGCATCGGCGAACGCCGTCAGCGCCCCGCCGTAGAACGTCCCGAAGCCCGTGCAGAACCACAGGGACGCGGGCATCGTGATGGTGACGGCGCCCTCGGCCACGTCGTGGATCCGCAGACCCAGGAAGACACAGACCGGCGCGGGCGCCCGTTCCTCCTTGTGCCAGAGCTGGACGAGATCCAGCCCGCCCACCTCGTTCCACGTCGCCTGCGGGAGCACCTCCCCCTCGGGCGCCCGGAGATGGGGGTCGAGGGTCTCGAACGTGGGGGGGTCGAGGACCGGAAGTGCGCCGGGCGGCTCCGGGGGATCGAAGGGCAAGGGCTGGAGGACGCATCGCGAGGTGGCGTGGGCGAGCAGCGCGCCGCGCGCGTCCTCGACCCGCGCCTCCGAGAGTCCCTGCCGCCGCCCCGTGTGGATCACCGTGCCGCGTGCGATCAGCCGTTCGCTCGACGGCGACGCCGGCTGGAGGAAGTTCATCGACAGGTCGGAGGAGAGCAGGGCCATCCCCTCCGGGAGCGTGGTGAAGACCGCGCCGGCGAGGGCGGCGTCGGCGACGAACGCCAGCGTGCCTCCCCCGAACACGCCGGCGGCCGTCCGCCACCAGGGGCTCGCGGGGATGGACCACGTCGACGTCCCGGCGTCGGCCTCCTCGACCACGAGCCCGCTGAGATGGGTGAGCGGCGGCGCGGGCAGCTTCCGATCGATGAACAGCTGCAGCTGATCCACGCCCGGCAGCGCGAACACCCCGGGCCGTTCCAGATAGGCGAACGACCCACGCACCGGTTCGTCGACGATCACCCGGCGAGGATACCGGGGCGTCGGAGGCCACCTGCGCGCGCGCTACAGATCCAGCGGCAGTTGCTCGACGGGACCGGGTGTCGTGGGAACGATCGGCGCGACCTGCAGCAGCGCACCGATGTCGTCCACAGGCGTCGCTCCGAGCTCCGCGAGCCGCTCGTTCCCCGGTCCGGCGCCGGGACCGACCCACACGGCGACCGGTCCGTACCCTGCGCGGAGCGCCTCGGTGGCGCCTTCCCAGGTGCCCCCGCGATCGAGGTCGCTCGCCACCACCACCGTCAGGCGCGCGCTCGCGTAGATCAGCTTGTTCCGGCCGATCGCGTGGGCGGCCGTGAACCCGGCGGACGGATCGAACGGCGTCGCGAAGCAGGTCGTTCCGTCGGCGAGGGCGCGGCGGGCGCTCGGCTCCCGCACCCGCCGGAGCAGGGAGTCGGCGAGGAACCCCACCACGCGCCCACCCGCCTCGTGTGCGGCCGACATCGCCGCCCGATCGACGCCCTTCGCCCCACCCGAGACCAGGGCCAGACCGTCGCCCACCACGTGACGGGCGACCTCCCGTGCGATCGCTTCGCCTTTGCCGCTGACCGCGCGGGAGCCGACGACGCCGATCGACTCGGCAGCGAGGAGCTCGCGCGCTCCCACGGTGAACAGGACCGGTGGCGCGTGGTCGCCGAGGCGATCGCGGAGCGCCCGCGGGTAGCCGGCGTCGAACGGGGTCACGGCGACGAACCCCTGCCGCTCCGAACGCTCGAGCGCGAACGCCAGGCTCGTTCCGGCCGCGAGGAGCCGCTCGACCCCTGCGGCTTCCTGCTCGGGGAGCCCGGTACGCCGGGCGATCTCTCCAGCTGTGGTCGCGAAGAGCTCGGAGGGCTCCGGAACCGCGGCCACCAGCGACCAGAACCGTCCGGGCGCCAACGGCGCCTCGTCCACGTCGCCCAGACGGGTCGTCAGCAGGAGCGCCGCGAGCGCGTCCTCGGATCGGGCACCCGCACCCATCGGGGAGACCATAGGCCGGCTAGTCGCTCACGGCCTTCGCCAGCACGAACGGGGTGACGGGCCCGGATCCCGTCTCACGGAGGACGGCCCCCGCCACGGTGAGCGTCCACCGAGAGTCGGAGAGATCGTCCACCAGGAGCACGGGGTCACCGGACACGGGGTCGCCGCTCACGCCGATGGCCCCCCACACGTTGCGGAACTGCTGCTGGGAGTTCTCGAGCTCCTTCTGGGGCTTCGTCTCTCGCCTCTTGACCAGCAGCGGCCGGAACGGCAGGCCGATCGCATCGGCCAGCCGGCGGGCGAGGTCGGGGACCAGGTCCGGCCGGGTGGTGGACGGGATGCACGTGACCCACGTGGGGAAGGGGTCGGGCCGCCAACGTCGGGCGATCAACTCAGCGGACGCCTCGACCAACGCGTCGGCGTACTCCTCGGCGATCGAGCCGCGCCGCACGAGTCCGCCCCAGCCGCCGTCGTCCAGGACGCTCAGCGCCCGGCCGGGCTCGATGCGGAGCTCCTCGGGGATCCGGCCCTTCGGCTCGCCCATACCGCTGGGCCACTGGAGCCGGGGCTCGATCAGCAGCTCTGCCCAGCGGAGGTGCTCGCGCGCCTTCGCCACGACCGCGGCGTCGAGCTCGATCGAGGGCGACTCGCCCGTGCACACCATGCACCGGCCGCACGGACGAGGGTCGGGATCGTCCAGCTGCTGGAGGAGGAAGGCCATCAGGCACTCGTCCGTGCGGCCGTAGGTGTCAATGGCCGCCTGCTCCGCCCGTCGCGCCTCGGTGACCCGGCGCACGCGTTCCTCGTCGTAGCTCCACGGGGCCAGCGTGCGCAGCCACTTGCTGCCGGCGCGTTCGACCGCGCCCTCCACCTCCAGGATCTTCAGCATGTTCTTCAGCCGCATCGGCCGGACGTTCACCGCGGAGAGGATCTCGTTCTCGCTCACCGGCGCGGCCCGATCCTCGAGCAGCGAGACGACCTCCTCCGCCCGCGTCCGGGGCGGGAACGCCGAGCCGATGAAGTAGTCCTGGATGTCGCGGTCCTCCGTGCCGCGGAGCAGCACCACCGGCGCGTGCGGCAGGGCTCGACCGGCGCGGCCGACCTGCTGGTAGTAGGCGATCGGCGAGGACGGCGACTGGTAATGGATCACGAAGCCGAGGTCGGGCTTGTCGAAGCCCATCCCCAACGCGGACGTCGCGACCAGCGCCTTCACGCCGTTGCCGATCAATGCTTCCTCCAGCTCGAGACGTCGCTCCGGCTCGGTCTCACCGCTGTAGGCATGAGCATCGATCCCTCGGGTACGGAGGAACGACGCCACCCGTGTGGTGTCGGCGACCGTCAGGACGTAGATCACCCCCGAGCCCTCGAGGCCCGGGACCACCGCGGCGAGCCATGCGAGACGCTCGGGTTGCGATGTCGTGTCGAGCATCGACAGCGCGAGGCTCTCGCGCGCGAGCGGCCCGCGGAGCGTGGCGAGCTCGGCGCCGAGCTGCGAGCGGATGTCCTCGATCACGCGATCGTTGGCCGTGGCGGTGGTGCACAGGACCGGGACGCCGCGCGGCAGCAGCTCGAGCACGCGGACCAGCCGACGATAGTCGGGGCGGAAGTCGTGGCCCCAGTCGCTGATGCAGTGCGCTTCGTCGATCACGAGCAGGCCCGAGCGGGCCGCCACCGTGGGGAGGATCCCGTCGCGGAACGCGGGATTGTTGAACCGCTCGGGCGAGATCAGGAGCAGGTCGACCTCGTCGCGATCGACCGCCTCGCGGACCGCGTCCCAGTCGTCGCGGTTCTCGCTGTTGATCGTGCGCGCGCGCACCCCGGCCCGCTTCGCCATCTGGATCTGGTTGCGCATCAGGGCGAGCAACGGCGACACGAGGATCGTGGGACCGGCGCCGTCGTCGCGGAGCAGCCGGGTGGCGATGAAGTAGACGGCCGACTTCCCCCACCCGGTCCGCTGCACGAGCAGGACCCGCCCGCGTTCCGCGACGACGGCGTCGATCGCCTCCCGCTGGCCGGCGCGGAACGTCGCCTCCGGACCTGCGATCAGGCGGAGGAGCTGGAGGGGGTCGGTCACGTCGTCACACCGTACCCGGGGTGGCCGACAGCAGGATGCCTGAAGACATGATCACCGATCGGGAGGAATCGGCCAAGGACAGGCCAAGGACAGGCCAAGGACAGGAAGGAATGGGCGATCGAGGCAGTTGGGAGAAGGATGGCGGACTCCACGGGAACAAGGACTCGCCCTCGCGCTCCGCAGGAGCTGGAGCGTCAGCTCGAGGAGCACCGGGTCGAGCTCACCGGCTACGCCTATCGGATGCTGGGATCGGCCTTCGAGGCCGAGGACGCCGTCCAGGAGACGATGCTCCGGGCGTGGCGGGCCGTCGACCGCTTCGAGGGCCGGTCGGCGCTTCGGTCTTGGCTCTATCGGATCGCTACCAACGTCTGCCTCGACATGCTCGGCGGGAAGGAACGGCGGACGCGGCCCATGGACCTCGCGTCGGCGACGACGGCGGACGCGCCCCTGGGGTCGCCGCTGCCGGAGTCCACCTGGGTCATGCCGGTGCCCGACGGACGGGTCCTCGCCGCGGGCGACGACCCCGCCGAGATGGCGGAGGCCCGAGAGTCGATCCGGCTCGCGTTCGTCGCGGCCCTCCAGCATCTCCCGCCGAAGCAGCGGGCCGTCCTGATCCTGCGGGAGGTGCTGCGCTGGCAGGCCACCGAGGTAGCGGAGCTCCTCGACTCGACCGTCGCGTCGGTGAACAGCGCGCTCCAACGAGCGCGCGCCACGATGGCCGCCGCCGACGTCCAGGCCACGGACCCCGCCGGGATGGACGACTCCCACCGGGCGCTCCTCGAGCGGTACGTCGACGCGTTCGAGCGGTACGACCTCGATCGCCTCACCTCGTTGCTGCACGAGGACGCATCCTGGTCGATGCCGCCCTACGAACTGTGGCTGCGCACCCACGACGACATCCGTCGCTGGTGCCTCGGACCCGGCATCGGATGCAGAGGGTCGCGGTTGCTGTCGACGCGGGCGAACGGCTCCCTCGCGTTCGGGCAGTACAAGCCGAGTTCGTCCGGCACGGGGCACGAACCGTGGTCGCTCCAGGTCGTGGAGATCTCGGAGGGACTGATCTCAGGGATCACGTTCTTCCTCGACACCGAGACCCTCTTCCCGCTCTTCGGTCTCCCCCCGAGCCTCGACGCCTGAGCCCGTGTCGAATCGCAGGATGTCGGCGAGGCCGATCATCGAGACCAGCTCGTGGAGCTCTCGACCGGCCCGGCGGAACCGGATCCACCCCCCGGCCCGCCGGACCGTGAGCTCCAGCCGGGCCAGGGACTCGATCGTGACCACATCCGCCTCCCCGATCGCCGCCACATCGAGGACCACGAGGCGGGCATCGCTCGCATCGAAGGCTGCACGGGTCCCTTCGCAGAGCGGCTCGACGTCGCCCCGGGTGATCGGACCGGTCACGACCAGCGCCAGCGCACCCGGACCCGAGCGTGGCCGGGTCACATCCGCACCGCCGTCCGGCCCTACCTCGAGGGTGGCCATCGGTCCTTCTCCTCACGACGTTCCACCGGCTCAGACCGGATGGACCGGCCGGATTCATCGGGACACCGATGAGTTCGGCGATCCCGGGAGGTCGGTGATGAGAGAACGGGACGAGGGAGGCGGTGACGAGCGATGACGACGGAGAGCCGGGAGGACGTGCAGGCGCTCGCACCTCGGGCGACCCGCCGCGAGTGGATCGGCCTCGGCGTGATCTCTCTCGCCTGCGTGCTCTACGTCATGGACCTGACCGTGCTCCACCTCGCGGTCCCGGAGATCAGCGAGGACCTGCAGCCGAGCAGCGCTCAGCTGCTCTGGATCATCGACATCTACGGCTTCATGGTCGCCGGCTCGCTGATCACGATGGGAACGCTCGGCGACCGGATCGGCCGTCGGCGACTGCTGATGATCGGCGCTGCCGCGTTCGGCGTCGCCTCCGTCGTCGCGGCGTTCTCGACCAGCACCGAGATGCTGATCGCCACCCGCGCCCTCCTGGGGCTGGCCGGGGCGACGATCGCGCCGTCGACCCTGTCCCTGATCCGGAACATGTTCCTGGACGCGGAGCAGCGTCAGACCGCGATCGCGGTGTGGATCACCAGCTTCTCGGTCGGAGCCGCGATCGGTCCCCTGCTCGGTGGGCTCGTCCTCGAGTTCTTCTGGTGGGGTGCGGCCTTCCTCCTCGCCGTCCCCGTGATGATCGCACTGCTGATCCTCGGACCGCGATTGCTCCCCGAGTACAAGGACCCCGATCCCGGGCGGCTCGACCTGGTGAGCGCCGCGATGTCGCTGGTGGCGGTCCTCGCGACGATCTACGGCCTGAAGCAGTTCGCGCAGGACGGGGTCGGCGTGGGCCCCCTCGCCTCGATCCTCCTCGGACTGACGATCGGTGCGGCGTTCGTCGAGAGGCAGCGACGCCTGAAGGATCCGTTCATCGACCTCCGGCTGTTCCGGGCTCCAGGCTTCAGCGCGTCGCTGGCGATGTATGGGCTCGGCGTCGTGATCATGTTCGGCGGCTTCCTGTTCCTGCCGCAGTTCCTGCAGCTCGTGCTCGGACTCACGCCGCTGGAGGCGGGGATCTGGACGCTGCCGTGGGCGCTGTCCTTCGTGGTCGGCGCCCAGCTGACCCCGCGGCTCGCTCGGCGGGTCCCACCCGCGACGTTGATGGCCGGTGGCCTGGTGATGGCGGCCTTCGGGTTCGCGGTCTTCCTCACGCTCGACGAGGCGTCCGGGTTCTTCCCCTTCCTGATCGGGTCCGTCGTGTTCTCCCTGGGACTCGCTCCGGTGTTCACGCTGGCGATCGACCTCATCGTCGGGGTCGCGCCGGCGGAGCGCGCGGGCGCGGCGTCGGCGATCGCCGAGACCGCGGCGGAGTTCGGCGGCGCGCTCGGGATCGCGATCTTCGGCAGCATCGGCGTGGCGATCTATCGGAGCGGCATCGCGCAGGGCATCCCCGACGGGGTGCCCACGGCGGCGTCCGACGTCGCACGCGACACGCTCGGAGGCGCGGTCCAGATCGCGGGGCAGCTCCCCGACCGGCTCGGCGTGCCGCTGCTCGAGGTGGCTCGGGGCGCGTTCATCGACGGGATCCACGTGTCCGCGCTGATCAGCGTGATCGGCGCCCTCGGTCTCGCGGCGATGAGCGCCGTGTGGCTCCGGCGCCGAGGTGTGGGCGCCGAGCCCGTGACGGAGGATGCCGACGACACCATCGAGGGCGCCGCAGCCTGAAGGATCCCCCTCGCCGGGCCAGGGGTCTCCCTCGCCGGACCGGACCGCTCCTGCGGGTGACCTCAAAGGCCCGTACCACTCGGGATAGCCCTTCTGGGCTCGCCCAGACGTGCTCGTTTGGTCGATGTTCCGTAGGACCGACGTCTGTGGGCCATCTGACCCGCAGAGTTCGCACGGTCCTCGGCGTACGATCGCGCGACGAGACCGGAGGACAGGGGATGCAGCGCGAGCCACGGGTTCAGGTCG
>JBOGVC010000019.1:0-5253 GCA_050695275.1 Actinomycetota bacterium
GCCTGCAGCAGCTCCTCGGCCGACGGCATCAGCGGGTCCTCGGGAAGCCGAGGTCGACGGCGGACGTGGCCGGATCGGGCCATCGGGCCGTGACGACCTTGCCCCGCGTGTAGAACTGGATCCCCTCGGGGCCGTACATGTGGTTGTCGCCGAACAACGAGTTCTTCCACCCGCCGAAGGAGTAGTACGCGACCGGCACCGGGATCGGGACGTTCACGCCCACCATGCCGACGTTCACGTCGAACTGGAACTGGCGAACGGCGCCGCCGTCGCGGGTGAAGATCGCCACGCCGTTCCCGTACGGGTTGTCGTTGACCATCTTCAGCGCCTCGTCGTAGGTGTCCACGCGGACGACCGAGAGCACCGGGCCGAAGATCTCGTCGCGGTAGGCGTCCATCTCCTCGGTGACGTGGTCGATGAGCGACACCCCCAGGAAGAACCCATCACCGCCGTACAGCGAGTCCTCGCGACCGTCACGGACGACCGTGGCCCCTTGCTCGGCGCTCGAGTCGAGGTAGCCCGCCACCTTGTCGCGGTGCTCGCGAGTGACCAGCGGGCCCATCTCCGCCTCGGGATCGGTACCCGGACCGACCTTCACCTTGGGCAGGCGATCGGCGATCTTCTCGACGAGGTCGTCGGCGATCCCGCCGACGGCCACAATCGCGGAGATCGCCATGCAGCGCTCGCCGGCGCTCCCGTAGCCGGCGGAGACAGCGGCGTCGGCCGCCATGTCGAGGTCGGCGTCGGGGAGCACGATCATGTGGTTCTTCGCGCCGCCGAGCGCCTGCACGCGCTTTCCGGCCTTCGTGCCGTGCTCGTAGATGTACTTCGCGATCGGCGTCGAGCCGACGAACGACACCGCCTGGATCGTCGGGTCGTCGAGGATCGCGTCCACCGCGACCTTGTCTCCGTGGACGACGTTGAAGACGCCGTCGGGCACGCCTGCGTCCCGCAGCAGCTCCGCGAGCACGAGCGACGCGCCCGGATCCTTCTCGGAGGGCTTCAGGACGAACGTGTTGCCGCACGCGATCGCGTTCGTGAGCATCCAGAGCGGCACCATCGCGGGGAAGTTGAACGGCGTGATGCCCGCGACGACGCCGAGCGGCTGGCGGATCGAGTACACGTCGACGCCGGTGGAGGCCTGCTCGGTGAACCCGCCCTTCAGCAGGTTCGGGATCCCGCACGCGAACTCCACGTTCTCGAGGCCGCGCTGCACCTCGCCCATCGCGTCCGAGAGCACCTTGCCGTGCTGTGCCGTGATCGCCGCCGCGAGCGCGGCCTTCCGATCCTCGAGCAGCTCGCGGATCTGGAACATCACGTCGGATCGTTTCGACAGCGACGTCGCCCGCCACGCGGGGAACGCCTCGGCCGCGGCGGCGACCGCTTGGCCGACCTCGTCGGTACTCGCGAAGTCGACCTCGTGGGTCTGCTCCCCGGTGGCCGGGTCGAAGACGGGGCCGGTGCGACCGGACTCCCCGGGGACGACCTTCCCGCCGATCCAGTGGCTGATGCGTTCCATCGTCAGCTCCTTCCTCCCGGAGGCTACGCTCGCGAGCTCGCTCCTTCAGCCCCCAGACCCCCCGACCTCCCTCGGCCCCTCGGCGGTGACCAGAGGACATCTGGGGTCCGGCGCGAGCGAGCCCAAGAGCTCGCCGAGCCGCTCGTGCGCCGGGTCCAGACACACCCGCCAGGCGCGCTCGGCCGGGCCGGCCATCACGTTCAGGTAGTACATCGTATGCCCTGGCGCGGCGACGCACGGGCCGTGGTAGCCGCGCGGGATCAGGAACACGTCGCCGTCGCGGACCGTCACCGTCTCGTCGATCGCGCCGTCGGTCGTGTAGGTCCGGTGCAGCCCGAACCCGTGCTCCCCACGGATCCGGAAGTAGTAGATCTCCTCGAGCGGGATCTCGTCCTCGGTGTGCTCGTCGTGTTTGTGCGGCGGGAAGGAGGACCAGTTGCCGTCCGGCGTGAGGACCTCGACGGCGATCAGGCGCTCGGCCTCGAACGCGTCGGCGGCAAGGAAGTTGTTGATCTGGCGGGTCGCGACGCCGCCACCGCGGACCTCGACGGCGACGGCACGCGCAGGCACGTACGTGGGGGTGAGCGCTCGCGTGGCCGGCGCGTTCGGGAGGGCGAGCTCGCAGCCGGCCTCGGTCCGGACGGCGACCTCGGCACCCGCAGGCAGGTACACGAAGTCCGACACGCGCGAGAACACGTCGGGCCGGCCATCGAGCTCGAAGGCCGCGCCACCGACTTCGACGCCGCACGATCCGGACAGCGGCAGCGCGCACGCCTCGATGCCGTCGAGCCGAAGGACACGACGCTCACCGGCGCCGAGCGAGAGCACGCGGAGACCGCTGAAGGACCACCCTGCGTCGGCCGGCGTGAGATGCACCAACTCGCCGTCCACCGCGGCGCTCCCCGCCGGACGGAACAGGTCACTTCCCAACGACGCCTCCGCGAGTAGCGTTCGGATCGTGCGCAGGGCTGGAGTCGTTGGCGCGATCGTCATCGCCGCCGTCGCGGTGGTCGTGGCCGTCGCCGCCGCGACCTCTGGACCGGGGCTCCGGTTCACCGACGGCACCCCGGACGACCTCCGGAACGTGGCGTCGAAGGCCTGGGTGCGTTTCGTGGACGCGGTCCCCGCGTGCGCGGGTCGGTTGGACGGCCTCACGGTCGGCGTCGCGTGGGAGCTCACGGACCGAGCGAGGTACGAGCCCGAGTCCGCCCTTGTCCTGATCCGCGCTCCCGGGACGGCCGGCAACCTCGAGGCAACGCTCCTCCACGAGTTCGCGCACCACGCGGAGCACCGCTGTCCGCCGAGCTCCGCGTTCCGCCATCGATTCGTCACCGCCGCCGGTCTGCCAGCGGGCACCGCGTGGTTCGGCGGTGACGCCTGGGAGCGGATCCCTTCCGAGCGGTTCGCGGAAGCGGCGGTCCGCCACGTGCTCGGCGAGCCGCCACCGCACGTCCTGGTCTCGGTCGACCCGGACGAGGTCCGCGCGGTGGCCGCGTGGGCGGCCGGCGACTGAGATCGGCTCACACATCTACGAGCAGCGCTTCCACCTGCGCTTCATCGGGCATCGCGTCAGCACAGGCGAGACGGGCGGCGACGTGGGCTCCTGCCGCGTTCGCGAAGCGGATCGCTCTCGGCACGTCCCATCCCTCCAGCATGCCGTGGCACACGGCCGCGCCGAACGCGTCGCCGGCGCCGAGACCGTTGACGACGCGGACCGGAACCGGCGCGAAGCGCTCGGCGCCGCCCTCCCACGCCGCCAGCACGCCCTCGCCTCCGAGCTTCACGATCGCGAGATCCAGACCGAGCGCGAGCAACCGCTGCGCCTGGTCCTCCGGAGCCCCCTCTCCTACGGCGACGGCGCACTCCTCGACGTTCCCCACCGCGACCGTGGCGTGATCGAGGGCCCGCCGTTGGTGCTCCCCCGCCTCGTCGGGCGATGACCAGAACGCCGGCCGATAGTCGAGGTCGTGCACCGTGATGCCCGAGCGATCGCGCGCCTCGAGCGCGGCGATCGTGGCCGATCGACTCGGCTCCTCGGACAGACCGGTTCCGGTCGTCCAGAAGACCCGGGCCTGGCGGATCGCGTCGAAGTCCAGCTCATCGGCGGCGAGCTGCATGTCGGGGGCCGACGGCTCCCGGTAGAAGAGGATCGACGGGGATTCCGGAGGAAGCAGCTCGCAGAACACGATGGGCGTTCGGAGGTCAGGATCCGTGCCCACGAACCGGTCGTCGACGCCGAAACCGCGGAGCGCATCGCGGACGTACTCGCCGAAGCCGTCGGCGCCGACCTTCGTGATCACGGCGGTCCGGTGGCCGTAGCGTGCGGCGCCGACGGCGACGTTCGTCGGACTCCCGCCCAGCGACTTCGCGAACGTCCGCACCTCCGCGAGCGGGACGCCGCTCTGCTCCGGGTACAGGTCGACGCCCACGCGGCCCATCGTCACGAGGTCGTAGGGGCCGTCGGTGTCCACGTCAGCCCTCGGGCGTTGCCTCCCCGTCGCGGGCGACGTCGGCCTGAGGCTCCGTCACGAGAGGCTCCGCCGCAACGGCCTCGACCTCCTGCTCGAGCACCGCCGCCGCCTTCCGCAGCTCCACGTCGTCACCGGCCTCCCGCTGGAGCTCGTGCGCGAGGTTCTCCAGCTCGGCACCTCCCGCCATCATCTGGACGAGCTGCTCGATCGCGAGCTCGTCCTTCGGGAAGGATCCGAACACTTGCCCCCGCCGGAGGATCACGAAGTGGTCCCCGACCGGGTACGCGTGGTGGGGGTTGTGGGTGATGAACACGACGGCCACGCCTCGCTGCTTCGCGCGGACGATGTAGCGGAGGACGACACCCGCCTGCTTCACGCCGAGCGCCGCGGTGGGCTCGTCGAGGATCAGGACCCGTGCACCGAAGTACACGGCGCGCGCGATCGCGACGGACTGTCGCTCACCACCCGACAGGGTCCCGACGGGCTGATCCGGGTCGCGGATGTCGATGCCCATCTTGGCCATCTCGTCACGAGTGATCTCCCTCGCCTTCTGCACGTCGAAGCGGCGGAACGGACCCCACCCCTTGGTGGGCTCCGAACCCAGGAAGAAGTTCCTCCAGATCGAAAGGAGCGGGATCATCGCCAGGTCTTGGTAGACGGTCGCGATCCCGCGCGCCAAGGCATCACGCGGGGAATGGAGGTGGATCACCTCGCCGTCGCACAGGTAGTCGCCCTCGCTCGGCTCGTACACACCCGAGAGGGTCTTGATCAGCGTGGACTTCCCGGCTCCGTTGTCGCCGAGGAGGCACGTGACCGTGCCCGGGCGCACGAGCATCGAGATGTCCTTGATCGCGATCACGCTGCCGAAGTACTTCGAGAGCCGTCTGGTCTCGAGCAGGGCGTCGTCCGTCTGCGCGCTCATCGAGTGGCCGCCTTCCTCCTGATGAAGTTGTTGAAGATCACCGCGACCACGAGGACGCTCCCAAGCACCACCTGGTACCAGTCGCCGTCCACGCCGGTGATGACGATCCCTTGCTGCACCATCGCGAAGATGAGCGCCCCCAAGGCGGCGCCGACAACGGAGCCGTACCCGCCGGTGAGGAGGCACCCGCCGACGACCGCGGCGATGATCGCTTCGAACTCCAGGCCCGTCCCTCGGAGCGCGTCCGCGCTGTTGACCTGGACGACCTGGAGCATCGCCACGAGGAACGCGGCCAGGGCCGTCGTGACGAAGAGGGCGAGCTTCACACGGCTGACCGGGAC
>JBOGVC010000020.1:0-10144 GCA_050695275.1 Actinomycetota bacterium
ACGGGCCGTGGCGCAGCTTGGTTAGCGCGTCTGACTGGGGGTCAGAAGGTCGCCGGTTCGAATCCGGCCGGCCCGACGGATGAGAGGGACGACGGAGACGATGCCGGCATCCTCCGCCGTCGTCACCGTCCCCAACATCCTGTCCTTCGCCCGCATCGCCACCATCCCGCTCTTCTGCTGGCTGTCGGCGAACGAGCGGACGAGGCTCTGGGGGATCCTGCTGTTCGCCGTGGTGGTCAGCACCGATTGGGTCGACGGGTACGTCGCGCGGCGGACGGGCCAGGTCACCGAGCTCGGACGCATCCTCGATCCGGTCGCCGACCGGCTCGCGATCGCGGCCGGACTCGTCACGTTCGCGATCGCGGGGATCTTCCCGTTCTGGGCGGCGCTGTTGATCCTGGTTCGCGACGTCGCGGTCCTGCTCGGGGGCGCCGTGGTGCTGTGGGGAAGGAGCATCCGGGTGGAGGTTCGCGGGATCGGCAAGATCGCCACGTTCTCGTTGATGGCCGCCATCGCGTGGATCGCCTGGGGCAACGCGGACGGTCCGCTCGGCGAAGTCCTCCTCGTCGGAGGATGGCTCGCGTACGTGGTGGGGATCGTCGAGTACTACCTCGCAGCCGGCCTCTACGCGATCGACGTTCGCGACGGACTCGCCGAGCGAGGCATGCTGGAGGAGTAAGTTCACGCGGAGCCCGCCGGGGTGTGGTCATCACCGACCGACCCAGCGCTGCACGGCGAACCGAAACGGAGGAACGAAGTGGAGTACCCGGAAGACCTGCGGTATTCGCGTGAGCACGAATGGGCCCGATCAGAGAACGGACGCGTGCGCGTGGGCATCACCGACTTCGCCCAGGACGCGCTGGGCGACGTCGTGTACGTCGACCTCCCGGAGCCCGGCACGCAGGTGACGAGCGGTCAGGCGTTCGGGGAGGTCGAGTCGACGAAGTCCGTCTCCGACGTGTTCGCACCGGTCTCGGGAACGATCGTGGAGCGCAACGGGGCCCTCGAGGAGCATCCAGAGCTCGTGAACGAGCACCCCTACGGGGACGGCTGGCTGGTCGCGATCGATCCGGCCGATCCGGCCGATATCGACGCGCTCCTCGATTCCGCGGCGTACCAGGAGCACATCTCGAGCTCCTGAGCCAGCGGGTCCCTCGACCCTCGACCCATACTCCAGCGCAGGTCGAGGGTCATGCCGCAGCGAGGTCGAGGGTGCAGCGAAGGCTCGGTTGACCCTCCTCACCTGCTGCGATAACGTCCACGGCGCGTCGAGGTCGACGGTTCCCCACAACGTCGAACGTCGACACCAGGTGTGGGAAGAGGGGAAGCAGACCGTGTTCTGTACGCGTTGTGGACATCCGAACCGTGACGACGCACGTTTCTGCGCGGAGTGCGGAGCTCCCCTTCAGGACGACTCGACGGTCACCCTCACACCGGTCGAGCCCGACGATGACGAGAACGTCGAGTTCCCCTTCCCCCAGGACGAGCTCGAACCCGGGCAAGCGCTCCTTCAGGTCAAGCGTGGCCCCAACGCCGGGTCGACGTTCCTGCTCGATGCCGACACGTCGACGATCGGGCGGAACACCGACAGCACGGTGTTCCTCGACGACATCACCGTCTCCCGGGCGCACGCCACGTTCGAGCGCAAGGGCGGGGAATGGTTCGTGCGCGACGCGGGAAGCCTCAACGGGACGTACGTGAACGGCGAACAGGTCGACGAGACGAAGTTGGCCACCGGCGACCAGGTCCAGATCGGACGCTTCAGGCTGACGTTCTTCCAGGCAGGGGAGTGAGCCAAGAGGGAGAGATGGAGATGGCCGGCACGCGCAACTATCAGTCGATCGGTGAGGTCCTCGTGTCCGTGAAGACGGAGTTCCCGGACATCACGATCTCGAAGATCCGGTTCCTCGAGGCCGAGGGCTTGATCGAGCCCGAGCGGACGCCGTCAGGCTACCGCAAATTCTACCGGCACGACGTCGAGCGGCTGAAGTCGATCCTCCGGCTGCAGCGTGACGAATACCTTCCTCTCAAGGTGATCAAGGAACGGCTGCTCCATCAGGACGCAGGCGATGACGACGGCGGAGCCGCATCCGACGGCGAAGCCACCGACGGAGACGACGTGTCGGCGACCGATGAGATCGCGGACGCGCCCACCGGCCTCCAGATGTCGCTCGAGGAGATGTCCACCGCCACCGGGATCGATCGCGACCGGATCAAGGAGCTCGAAGCGTTCGGGATCATCTCCACGCACGGCCCGGAGGGCGCCCGCTACTACGACGGCGACGACTTCATCATCCTGTCGATCGTGAAGGACTTCTTCCGGTACGGGATCGAGGCCCGTCACCTCACGATGTACAAGCACTTCGCGGACAGGGAGTCGTCCTTCTTCGACCAGATCGTGGCGCCGACCCTCCGGCAGAAGAACCCGGACGCCCGCCGCACGGCGGCCCAAACCCTGGCGAACCTGTCGTCCACGTCGCGGAAGTTCAAACAAGCCCTCCTGCGGACGAACCTGCGCGACAACCTGCGCAGCGCGTGAAGCGGAGGGTCGCCGCCGGCGCGGCCGCCTTCCTGCCCATCCTGCTCCTCATCGCCCACGCCTCGTGGCTGCAGGCGATCGGTGCCCCGGCCGCCCCACCCCCGACGCCGGTCCCGCCGAACGGATCGCCGTCCCCGTTCGTGTCGCGGCTCATCACGCCCGCCGACCCGGTCCCGGTCCCGCGGATCGATGCCCCGGCCGTCGTGCTGATGGATCTCGGGGCCGGACAGATCCTCTCTCAGCGAGCCGCGGCGTCGGCGCGACCCGTCGCCAGCCTGACGAAGCTGATGACGGCGCTCCTGGTCCTGGAAGCCGAGGAAGGGCGTCTGGATCGCACGATCCGTGTCGATCCCGATGCGGTCTTCGGCCGGGGAGACTACGGGTCCGGGTCGTCGCTCGGCCTCCGGTCGGGCGAACGGGTCTCGGTCCGGGGGTTGCTCGCGGGTCTGCTCCTCGGGTCCGCGAACGACGCCGCGGAGGCGCTCGCCATCGAGGAGTCGGGGAGCGTCGCAGCGTTCGTCCAGGCGATGAACGCGCGAGCGCGGGCCCTCGGGATGGGGGAGACGACCTTCGCCTCTCCCCACGGGCTGGACGACCGAGGCCTGTCGTCGGCATCGGACGTCCTCACGTTGTTGCGGGAGGTGCGGGGGCACACCGCCTTCCGACGCCTCGTCGCGAGCCGGTTCGCCGTCGTCCGCTCGGACTCGGCGCCGCCGCGGCGGATCCAGAATCGCAACGTCATGCTGTGGCTCTATCCGGGGGCATCCGGGGTGAAGACCGGGTCCACGGCGGGCGCGGGGTTCTGCCTCGTCGCGACCGCCCGACGCGGCGGGCGGGAGCTCGCTGTCGTCATCCTCGGCGGTCGCGACGAGGTGTTCTCCGGGGCGGCCGCGCTCCTGAACCACGGGTTCGCCGCGTATCACGTGCGGACCCTGGTCTCGGAAGGAGCACCGCTCGGGAGCGTTCGGGTCCGTGGCGGCACCGTGCCCGTCGTGGCGGGGGAGCGGCTGGAGGCGCTCGTGCGCGTGCAGGACGCCGGAGGGGTCGAGCGGATCGTCACGGCATCGAGATCGGTGGCGTACCCTCCCGCGAGCGGCTCCGAGGTGGGGACCCTCCGCGTCACGATGGGCGGAACACTGCTCGGGCAGGTACCCGTCCTGGTGGCGGATCTCCCTCCCCCGGAGGAGCCGCGCGGCTCCTGGTGGGGTCGGGCCGTCGGCGCCGTGTCGTCCGCGCTGAGCGGAGTGATCGCCGACCTCATGGACTAGACGCGGCGGGGCTCCACCATCCCCGGCCGAACGGATGCTAGGCTCCGAACCCGATGACGGAGCTCGCTCGCGTGCTGTTCGGGCGCGAGGACATCCACCGCCGCGTGGACGAGCTCGGCCGCACGATCACCGGGGACTACGTGGGGCGGGAGCCCGTCCTCATCTCGGTGCTGAAAGGCGGCACGGTGTTCCTCGCGGATCTGATGCGCCAGATCCCGTTGCCTCTGGAGACCAATCTGATGGCGATCAGCCCCTACGGCGGCCATGAGGTCTCGCTGGGACGGGTCCGGATCCTCCTCGACGTCGAGATCGATCTGACGGACCGCGACGTCTTGCTGGTCGAAGACATCGTCGACACCGGGCTCACGCTCTCCTACCTCTTGTCGATCCTGCGATCACGCAACCCCGCGTCGCTCGAGGTCTGCACGCTCCTCGATCGGTCGATCCGACGGATCGTCCCTCTCACCCCCCGGTACGTGGGGTTCGATTGCCCGGACCGCTTCGTCGTGGGGTACGGCCTCGACTTCGAGCAGCGCTACCGGAACCTGGCGGACATCCTGGAGATCTCCGACACGGCTGCGCTCAAGGCCGATCCCGACGCCCTGCTCCCGCATCTCGCCGTCCCGGCCTGAGGAGAGGTTGCGCTCGGTCGCAGGCCCCTCGTACAGTGCCAACACATGATCGAGATGCAGCTGGAAGGCGTTCGCGTGGAGCTTCCGACCAACCAGCCGATCGTGTTGCTGCGGGAGCGAGACGGGGAGCGGTACCTGCCGATCTGGATCGGGGCCTCCGAGGCCGCCGCCATCGCCCTCTCGCTGCAAGGGGTCCAGACCCCCAGGCCGATGACCCACGACCTGATGAAGAACATCCTGGAGGATCTCTCCGTCGCCGTGCAGAAGATCGTGGTGACCGAGCTCCGTGACTCGACGTTCTACGCGACGATCGAGCTCCAGCGGAACGGGGATCACTACGAGGTGAGCTCACGACCCTCGGACGCGATCGCCTTGGCCGTGCGGCTCGCCGTCCCGATCTTCGCGAGCGAGGACGTGCTCGACGAGGCGTCGATCTTGATCCCCGGCGAGGAAGAGGAGGAGGTCGAGAAGTTCCGGGAGTTCCTCGACCAGGTCACGCCCGAGGACTTCAAACCCGAAGGCTCGCCGGACTAGTCGGTCGGTCGAGGGAGATCAGCCGTAGAAGAAGACGGTCACCCAGAGCAGGTTGTCCTCGTCCCGGTAGGTGCCGAGCGCGACGCGCCGGAAGCGCCCGTTCACGATGTTCGCGCGGTGGTAGAAGGAGTCCATGAACGCTTCCTGCAGATCCGCGATCGATCCACCGGTGACGCCGACGTTCTCGCCCCACGTCGACCAGTTGACGCCCTTGAGGTAGTAGCTGGCAGGATCCTTCGTGTGGACGAGCTTGCCGAACCCTCCGTTGCCGTCCGGCGTCGTCGCCATCTTGATGCTGTGCTTCCGAGCGAGCTTCGAGATCCGCCACTGCATGTCCACCCGTCGGACGTCGTGGTGCACGCGCGTGTTGTTGGTGACCCGGTACAAGCGCGCCCTGGGCGAGAGTGTCCCGGCGCCCGCCGGAGCGGGAGCCAACGCGGTCAAGCCCGTCAGGAGAGCCGCCACCAGGGCGATCTTCGTGAGTGCGGTTCGGCTGCGTGTCATCCGTCGTGCCCCTCGTGCTCAGGTCCCTAGTTCCGGGTAGTGCAGCTATTCCATCGACGACGGGCGCCGAGAACTTGAGCGCGGCATGCCGGGTGATCGCCCCCCTTCCATTGACACGAATTTCCCCCGGGCATACGCTGCAACGACACCGTCGTAATTACCGACCTGTGATGAGCGGGGAGCGATGACGAGCGAAGAAGGGTTCCGGGTACCGGACGTCTGCCGGATCGTCGGTATCAGCTATCGCCAGCTCGACTATTGGGCCAGGACGGAGCTCGTGACGCCCTCGATCCGCGATGCGCGCGGTTCGGGGACGCAGCGGTTGTACTCGTTCCAGGACCTCGTTTCGCTCAAGGTCATCAAGAAGCTCCTGGACACGGGGGTGTCCCTCCAGCGGGTCCGTAAGGCCGTCGAGCACCTGCATTCGATGAAGCGACCCACGCACCGCGTCACCTTGATGTCGGATGGCCGCGGGGTCTACGAGGCCCATTCGGCGGAGGCCGTGATCGACCTCCTCCAGAAGGGACAGGGCGTCTTCGCCATCGCGCTCGACCAGGTCTGGAGCGACCTGGAGGGGACCCTGTCGAAACGCAGACGGGCGGCCGCAGGAGGGTCGTGAGCGCGCGAGCCGTGACCCCCGTCGCACCCACGTTGGAGTCCCTCCCCAAGAGCGAAACCGTCCGTTTCGCCCACGCGTCCGAGCGCCAGTTCGCACAGCTGCTCGACTTCTACGGCATCGTCTGGGACTACGAGCCGACGTCGTTCGACATCGAATGGGACCGTGAGGGCAACGTCGTCCGCCGATTCACCCCGGACTTCTTCCTCCCGGAGTTCGACCTGTACATCGAGATCACCACGCTGAACCAGAAGCTGGTGACCAGGAAGAACCGGAAGGTCCGGCAGCTGCGCGAGCGCTACCCGGAGATCCGATGCAAGGTCTTCTACCAGCGCGACTACCTCTCGCTCGTCACGAAGTACGGGCTCGAGGATCGATCCGGCTGAGCGGCGGCCTGCCCGTACACTGCCCGGCGTGAAGTTCGCCCCGCACACCGATGCCGAGATCGGCGAGATGCTCTCGGCGATCGGCATCGAGTCCCTCGACTCGTTGTTCGAGCAGATCCCTCCGTCCGTCCGTCTCGAAGGCTCGCTCGGGCTCCCGGACGGCGTCTCGGAGCTGGAGATCGTGGAGGACCTCCGTGCGCTCGCCGCGCGTGATCGGCACCTGGACGAGCTGGTGTGCTTCGCCGGAGCGGGCGCCTACGATCACTTCATCCCTGCCGTGGTGTGGGCGCTCGCCGCTCGGTCGGAGTTCTCGACCTCGTACACGCCGTATCAGCCGGAGCTCTCCCAAGGCGTGCTCCAGGTGCTCTTCGAGTTCCAATCGATGGTGTGCGAGCTCACCGGGATGGACGTGTCGAACGCTTCCCTGTACGACGGCGCGACGGCGCTGGTGGAGGCCGTGCACATGGCCAGGGGGGGCGAGCGGACGCGGGTCCTCGTCTCGGACGGGGTCGATCCGAGGCTGGTCGAGACCCTCCGGACGTACGGGAGTGGATCCGGGTACGAGCCGGAGATCTTCGCATCCGAGCATGGCCGGGGTGGCGCCCCGGCTGTCGGAGACGACGTGGCGGCCGTGGTCGTCCAGCACCCCAACGTGCTGGGGATCCTCGAGCCGGCCGCCGAGCTCTTCGCCGCGGCGAAGCAGGGCGGCGCCAAGGCGATCCAGGTCTTCGACCCGCTCTCCCTGGGGGTGCTGGCGCCGCCCGGAGAGCTCGGCGCGGACATCGCCGTCGCCGAGGGTCAATCCCTCGGGAACCATCTCGCCTTCGGCGGCCCGTACCTCGGGCTCATCGCCGCCAGGATGTCGGACGTGCGCCGGATGCCCGGCCGGATCGTGGGGGAGACCGTCGACGTCGATGGCACGCCCGGATACGTGCTCACCCTGCAGGCGCGGGAGCAGCACATCCGTCGTGAGAAGGCCAACTCGAACATCTGCACGAACCAGACCCTGATGGCGGTGGCGGCCACGATCTACCTCGGATGGCTCGGTCCGGAGGGGCTCGTCGAGGTGGGGCGCCGATGCGCCGCGAAGGCCGCGTACGCCGCGGACCGGCTCACCGAGATCGAGGGCGTGTCACTCCTGCATCCCTCCGCGCCGTTCTTCAAGGAGTTCGCGCTCCGGGTCCCCGTCCCGGCGGACCGGGTCGTCGAGGCGCTCGTGGAGCGCGGGTTCCTCGCCGGCGTCCCCCTGCCACGGGAGGGGGACGACGTCCTGCTGGTGGCCGTCACCGAACGGCGGAGCAAGGAGCAGATCGACGCCTTCGCCGAGGCGATGGGGGAGGCGCTCGCGTGAAGACGGTCGGGGCGCCCATCCGACGGCAGGGTCCGGGAGGCGACGGCACGATCCTCGACCGCTCCGTCGTGGGCCGCCGCGCCTGGAGCCTGCCGCCCCTTGACGTTCCCGAGGCACCCGTTCCGGAGGAGCACGCCCGCGGGAACCGTCCCGGGTTGCCCGAGGTGGGGGAGGTGGACCTGGTCCGCCACTACACGGGCCTGGCGCAGATGAACTACGGCCTCGACACAGGGATGTACCCCCTCGGCTCGTGCACGATGAAATACAACCCGAAGGTCGCCGAGGCGGTGGCCGCCCTTCCGGGTTTCCAGCGCCTCCACCCCCTCCAGCCGGACAGCACCACCCAGGGCGTGCTGGAGCTCCTGTGGCGCCTGGAGCGCGCCCTGTGCGAGATCACGGGGATGGACAAGGCGACGCTCCAGCCGCCCGCCGGCGCGTGCGGGGAGATGACCGGTCTCCTCCTGATGCGCGCGTTCCACGAGGACCGCGGCGAGGCGAGACGTCGCGTGATCATCCCGGATTCGGCGCACGGGACGAACCCCGCGAGCGTTCGCCTGGCGGGGTTCGAGGCCGTGCCGGTCCGCTCCGACGCCCGTGGTCTGGTCGACGCAGGGGCCCTGAGGAAGCTGGTGGACGAGTCGGTGGCCGGTCTGATGCTCACGAACCCGAACACCCTCGGTCTGTTCGAGGAGGAGATCGAGGAGATCGCGGCGACGATCCACGGGGTCGGCGGCCTCCTCTACTACGACGGAGCGAACCTGAACGCGATCCTCGGGCGGTGCCGTCCCGGCGACATGGGCTTCGACATCGTTCATATCAACACCCACAAGACGTTCGCCACACCCCACGGAGGAGGTGGCCCGGGGGCGGGACCGGTCGGGGTGAAGGACGAGCTGGCCGCCTTCCTGCCCGCGCCGACCGTCCGGCGGGACGGAGATGGGGGATTCTCGCTCGATCCCGGTGGGGAGCGCTCGATCGGGCGGATGCACGGGTTCCACGGGAACGTCGGGATCCTTGTCCGGGCCTACGCCTACGTGTTCCTGCACGGTGCCGACGGGCTCAAGGAGGTGAGCGAGCTTGCGGCGCTGAACGCGAACTACCTCGCTCGCCTCGTGGAGGAGGAGTTCCCGCTCGCCCATCCGGGCATGCGGCCGATGCACGAGTTCGTGGCCACCGCGAAACAGCTCCGAGACGCGACCGGGATCAGGGCCATGGATGTGGCGAAGCGCCTGATCGATCTGGGGTTCCATCCGTCGACGGTGTACTTCCCGCTCGTCGTGGAGGAGGCCCTGATGGTGGAGCCGACGGAGACGGAGTCGAAGGCGACGCTCGAGGCCTTCGGCGAAGCGCTCCGCCGGACGGCGGGGGAGGCAAGGGAGCGACCCGAGCTCCTCCGGGAGGCGCCCGTGACCACGCCCGTGCGCCGGCTCGACGAGGCTCGCGCGGCCCGGGCGCTGAAGCTGCGCTGGTGAATCCTGCCCCACGACCCGTTCCCCGACATCGCCGGAGACGCAGGCCGGGAGACGGAGAACGGGGCGGGGTCCCGATGGGGACCCCGCCCCGCTCCTTCCGTCCGTGCCGTCGACGGTTACGCGGCCCCGCGCTCCGGCCGGCGCCTGCGGGTCGTCGCGACCACGGTCACGCCGATCCCGAAGAGCACCATCGCGATGATCCCCAGCCGCCCGGCGTCCGATCCCGTGAACGGGGTCGGCGGCGGCGGGCCTTCGCCGGCGATCGGGGTCACGAGGGCGTCGTCGTCGGAGCTCACCGACCGGCCGAGGATGTCCTCACCGGTCGCCGTGCCCACGTTGATGACTGGCACGTCTCCCACCACGAAGTCCTTCGTCAGCGTGGCGGACTCCCCGGGCTCGAGGACCGCGATGTCCCCGATGTGCCCCAGGATGTCGTCGTCGACGCTGATGCCGAACAGTGTGGTGTCGCCCGTGTTCGTGACGACGTAGGTGTAGGTCACGGTCGTGCCGATCGGCACCGTGTCCTCGTCCACCGTCTTCACGATCTCGATCGCGGGGTGGATCAGGTCCGTGACGCAGTTGGCCACGGCCTCCACCGCCACGCGGCTGCCGACGCCCGAGCCCTTCGCCGTGACTTCGTTGACGAGCGGGTCCGGATCGCTCTCCAGCACCACGTAGTCGAAGTCGTGCGACTCGGACGCGCCAACCGCGAGCTCGTCCGCGAAGGACGCGGACAGGTCACCGAGGATCGTGTCCATCACCTTCACGTTGTCCAGATCCTCGTCACCGGTGTTGGTGACGGTGATCGTGTACGTGACCGTGTCGCCGGCGTGCGCGAGCTC